>DLSX01000057.1 GCA_002500765.1 Neorhizobium sp. UBA7851 | reverse complement strand
CCGCAGTTCTACTTCCGCACGACGGACGTGACCGGTATCGTTTCTCTGCCGGAAGGCACGGAAATGGTTATGCCGGGCGACAACGTCACGGTTGCTGTTGAGCTGATCGTTCCGATCGCGATGGAAGAAAAGCTGCGCTTCGCTATCCGCGAAGGCGGCCGTACCGTCGGCGCCGGCATCGTCGCCTCGATCATCGAGTAATCGATAATCACCTGAATTGAGAAAGGCCCCGCTGGAAACGGCGGGGTTTTTTTTGTTCGGCTTTAGGCGTTTTGGGATGGTGATCCTGGTTCGGTTGATTTGCGCTGTTGCCTGCATCGCGATGGCAGGTTTTACATCGCCTGTAGCCTACGCATCCTGTCCGGATCGTCCCAGCTGTAGCGGCTGTGGCTGCAAGGGTGGTCCGGGATATCGTGGCCCTGACGGAAAATGCGTCGGGTTCAAGACGCTCTACAAGGTTTGCGGCAATCCGCCCGAATCGCGCTGCAGGTTCGAAAATGCTCCGGGGACAGGAATGAACCGGGAGTGCGCTCTGGACAAGGACAAGCGGACAAGAGGCTAGCGGGCGAAAAGTTCGCTTTCGTAGCGGAAGCTGCCCTGGTCGCGCGGTTTGCGAAAGCTTAGCGGCAGCCGCTCTTCTTCTTCAAGCAGTCGCGCGGCGACATTGTCCGCGCCTGTTTCAAGCGCCTCACGCCCGATGAAGCCGCCGCGAACCTGGGTGGTGGCGGATAGGGCGCGCATGAAGGCGTCGAACAGGTCCGGATCGGGCAGGGGCGGTTGGCCCCAGAAATCCGCGAGTGCCGATTGTGAGGTCAGTCCTTCGATATCGTAGATGGCCGAGCCGAGTGCGATGACCGGTCGGCCAAGGCCAAGGGCCGTCAGTCCTACCGTCGAATTGACAGTGACCACGCCTGCCGACCTTTCGATCAGCGCGTCCGTATTGCCGCCATCGGCGACGAAGACCCGGTTGCCTACGCCCAGCCGCAACGCCGCATCGCCGATCCTTCCGGGCCAGCGCGAAAGACCGTTATCGATCGGGTGGACCTTGAACAGCAGGCGGCTGTCGGCATCGGCGTGCCTGGCGAAGGAGGAAATCACCGCCTCGGCAATTGCAAACAAGTCACCGCCCGGTGAGTGGCGGATGATCTGATAGTCGCCGGACAATTGCAGCGGAAACAGAAAGAAACGGGCATCGGAGCCGCCCGCCGTTCGGGTGGCCGCCGCAATCGCCTTCTCTGCCTGGCTTCTCCTTTGGCCGGCCAGCAGTCCTTTCCTGATCCAGCCGCTGTATTCGATGACGGGGTGGACAGCGCCATGAGTTCTGTAATGGCGGTGCAGTAGGGGGCTGAAAAGCACGTTTGGAATATGATAGGCGAGATCGTAAAGCGCGTAGGTGAGAAAGCTTGACCGGAACAGGCCGCCGCGCGCCACCGGCGGCACGCCTTCGGCCAGCGCCCTGATCGCTTGCGCCTGTTGTGGAAAACGCGAATGTGCCGACATGCCGTCAGGCTCCACGGTCAGCCAGTCCGGCCGCAGATAGCCATGCTCGACAATATGGATCCTGATCCCGAGGGTCTGGCCGAGTAGCGCAGCCGCGGCATGATAATCCCGGCCATCTCCGAGCATGACCATGTCGGTCACCGTGTGGCGACTTACGAGGTCTTCGAGATAAGCCGGCCACTCGCTTTTCTTCCCGCGGAAAAGCATGCTTCTTTTGGGCCACCAGAAAACCTTGTCGCCAAGACAGAAGTTCACGCATTCGACGCGCGCGCCTGCGGCTTCCAGTCTGTCCGCGACAAGCCGGAAGAAGGGGGAGGCGGGGCCTTGCAGGAAGAGGAATGTGCGAGTCTTCATGTCAAAGTGCTTACACGAAATTAACAACCTGAAACCGTATTTGCATTGACGGCGGTGTGGGTTTGGTGAGAATTCCACACACCTTATCGATGCATGGCTGAAACTCACTGCTTTCTGTGTCTGATCTTTAGACGCATCAAGGTCTGGAAGGTACTGAATCGCGTATGACCAAAGTTCTCTTTCTGCAAGGTCCTCCTTCGATTTTCTGGCGCGAATTGTCTGAAGGGTTCGAAGCCAGAGGCGTGGAGACGAAGAGGGTGAACTTCTCCTTCGGCGACCAGGTCTATTGGTTCAAGCGTGGCGCGATCAACTATCGCGGCACCCTGAAGGCCTGGCCGCGTTATCTTGCCGCTCTTTTGAAGCGCGAGGGCATTACCGACATCCTCTATTACGCCGACCGTCTGCCCTATCATCGGCTTGCGGCGCGGGTTGCGCATCGGCTCGGTGTCCGCTGTCACGCGGTCGAATTCGGCTATCTGAGGCCCGACTGGATTACACTGGAGCGGGACGGCATGGGCCGCTTCTCCCATTTTCCGAACGATCCGGACCGTATTCGCCAGATTGCCGCAAAGGTGGCGGATCCGGATATGAAAAACCGCTATCCGCATACATTCGGGCAGGAGGCGACGAATGAAGTGATCTACAATCTGGTCGCCTATTTCGGCCGGATGATGTTTCCCTTCTATCGCTCCGACAAATATTACGACCCGCTCTTCGACTATCTCTCCTGGCTGCCGCGCATGTTCCGCGAAAGGCATGATCTGCCGGAAGGGTATTTCGACGACAAGCTGAAGCGAAACTACCTGCTCGCACTCCAGCTCCAGAGCGATTACCAAATCCGGGCAAACTCGCCTTATCGGCATCTGTCGCAGATGCTGGATCAGGTCATGCAGTCGTTTTCGCGGCATGCGCCTGAAAACGGGCGGTTGATCATCAAGCAACATCCGCTCGACAATGATCTTGAAGGATGGCGCAAGGTCGTGGGGCAGCTCGCTGCGAAGTATCGCATAGAGAACCGTGTCGCCTTCATCGAGAAGGGCAATCTGGGAGAAATCCTGCGCGAGTGCCATGGTTCGATCGTGGTCAATTCGACCACCGGTCTTCACAGCCTCAGAGCTGATGTTCCGACCATCGTTCTGGGTGCCGCAGTTTTCGATATTCCCGGCTTGACCCATCAGGGCGGGCTGGATGTTTTCTGGCGGCATCCGGAGCGGATCGACCGCAGTCTTCTGGCCTGCTTCATCAAGGCGCTGGCCGGGGCGATCCAGGTAAAGGGCAATTTTTACCATGCTGAAGGCCGCAAGCTCGGTATTTCGACGATCGTCGATCGCGTCATCGGCGGGCTTGTGAACGAGCCTGGTGCTTATGTTGCGCAGCCGCCCAGGCTGGCATGGCGACGTTTGCCCCTGGCCCAGGAGCCGAAAGGGACCTCGGTTATTCTGCCCGGAGCGATAGATCTTGCCGGCGGCGACATTCTCGGCGGCAATGAACCGGCCTTCGCGGTTGTTCGTGCCGGCGATCCGGGCGATCGGCGCGGCGACGTGTATTGAACGTTCGGGAAACTAAAAAAACACACTTGCCAAGTCGGGCGACGCACCGTAAAGGGAGCGCCTAGCTTACGGATGACGCAGAATCGAAAGTGGTTTTGCTGTCGGACAGGGCGAAGGGGTATAGCTCAGTTGGTAGAGCGGCGGTCTCCAAAACCGCAGGTCGTCGGTTCAAGCCCGGCTGCCCCTGCCACTCAATAAAGCTCGCCGGGCTGGATGAATTGTCCGCCCTGGCCGCGCCGGGTGGGTCGGCGAAATTTAATCGAGCATTGTTTTTCCTCTTGTGTAAAGGGGATGCGGTGTTTATGTAGGGAAAAACAGACACGCGGTGCGTGGGGCTGAGCGAGTTCGGCTTTACGTGCCGTAATTGCGTGGAAAATCGATGGCATCCAAAACCAATCCGGTCACGTTCTTCAAGCAGGTTCGTTCCGAAGGTCTGAAAATCACTTGGCCGTCCCGCCGCGAGACAGCGATCTCCACGGCTATGGTTCTGGTTATGGTTGTCTTTGCTGCCCTGTTTTTCTTCGCGGCGGATCAGTTGATGGGCTGGCTTTTGCGCCTGATCCTGAACGTCAGCGTTTGATTCTGGAGAGTGAAGATGGCGGCACGCTGGTATATCGTCCACGCATATTCGAACTTCGAGAAGAAGGTCGCAGACGACATCGAGAACAAGGCTCGCCAGAAGGGGCTTGAGCATCTGTTCGAAAAGATTCTCGTTCCGACCGAAAAGGTGACGGAAGTGCGTCGCGGCCGTAAGGTCGACAGTGAGCGCAAGTTCTTCCCGGGTTACGTGCTTGTTCGCGCCAACCTGACGGATGAGGCCTATCACCTGATCAAGAATACGCCCAAGGTTACGGGCTTCCTCGGTTCCGACAACAAGCCGGTTCCGATCCCGGACTTCGAGGCTGAGCGTATCCTCGGTCAGGTCCAGGAAGGTGTCGAGCGTCCGAAGTCCTCGATCTCGTTTGAGATCGGCGAGCAGGTTCGCGTTTCGGATGGTCCGTTCGCATCGTTCAACGGTGTTGTTCAGGATGTCGACGAGGAGCGTGCGCGCCTCAAGGTCGAAGTCTCGATCTTCGGTCGCGCCACTCCGGTCGAGCTGGAATATGCTCAGGTCGAGAAGGTCTGATTTTAAGAGTTGGGGCCCGCATGTCGGGCCTCTCGCGGTGAAAGCCGCGAAGCGCGTGGAAGGTGAGGGGTCTTAGCCGGGCTCCAATGATCCGGACCACGCAACCGCAGCCGCCGGAGCAATCCGGCAAGTTGGGTCGGGAAACCGCCCCGTTAGTGAAAGGCAGAGAGATATGGCTAAGAAAGTAGCAGGCCAGCTCAAGCTTCAGGTCAAGGCAGGATCGGCAAACCCGTCCCCGCCGATCGGCCCGGCGCTTGGTCAGCGTGGCATCAACATCATGGAATTCTGCAAGGCGTTCAATGCCGCCACGCAGGAAATGGAAAAGGGTATGCCGATCCCGGTCGTCATCACCTATTACCAGGATAAGTCCTTCACCTTCGTCATGAAGCAGCCTCCGGTTTCTTACTGGCTGAAGAAGGAAGCGAAGATCACCTCCGGTTCCAAGACACCTGGCAAGGGCGGCAAGGCCGGTACCCTCACCAAGGCTCAGATCAAGTCGATCGCCGAAGCCAAGATGAAGGATCTGAACGCTGCCGATATCGAAGGCGCAATGGCCATGATCGAGGGTTCTGCCCGCGCCATGGGTCTGGAAGTGGTGGCATAACATGGCAAAGCTTGCAAAGCGTATTCAGAAGATCCGCGAAGGCGTTGATCCGACCAAGCTCGTAGCCCTGTCCGACGCCATTTCTATGGTCAAGGAACGTGCGACCGCCAAGTTCGACGAAACCGTTGAAATCGCAATGAACCTCGGCGTTGACCCGCGTCACGCCGACCAGATGGTTCGTGGCGTTGTCAATCTGCCGAACGGCACTGGCCGCGACGTTCGCGTTGCTGTCTTCGCACGTGGCGCCAAGGCTGACGAAGCCAAGGCTGCCGGCGCAGACATCGTCGGCGCAGAAGACCTGCTGGAAATCGTCCAGGGCGGCAAGATCGACTTCGATCGTTGCATTGCTACCCCGGACATGATGCCGCTCGTCGGTCGCCTCGGTAAGGTTCTCGGCCCGCGTGGCATGATGCCGAACCCGAAGGTCGGTACGGTTACGATGGACGTCGCTGGTGCCGTCAAGGCTTCCAAGGGCGGCGCTGTCGAGTTCCGCGTCGAAAAGGCCGGTATCGTTCACGCCGGTATCGGCAAGGCTTCCTTCGATGCCAAGGCGCTCGAAGAAAACATCAAGGCCTTTGCTGACGCCGTCATCAAGGCAAAGCCGGCTGGCGCCAAGGGTAACTACGTCAAGCGCGTAGCGATCTCCTCGACCATGGGTCCGGGCGTCAAGATCGACCCGTCGTCGGTTACGGCCTGATTTTTGAATTTCCGAAGCTCAAGCGCCGCTTGGGCTTCGGTCGCATGAATTCCCGACCCAAGGGTTCAATCCTGAGGGAAGGGGATTTCCGGAGAAATCCGGAATTCCTGTCCGAGATTGCAGGTGGCTGAAATCCTTCCGGATGATGCCTTAATCGAATGACCTGCATGAGACGGGTAAGAACGCAGAATTTGGGAGTGCGTATTGCGCTTCAATTTTCGGTTCGAGCCTAGTGTGCCTTGTGCCTGAAGCCTTCGGTTTCAGTGCGGGGGGACAGGATCCTCAACCGCCGCTTACGATCTTTCGGGATCGTTTGAGGCAAAGGCAACCCGGTGGGACTTGCAGGATTGCGGTCCTACCAACTGGAGACAGACAGTGGAAAGAGCGGAAAAGCGCGAATTTGTCACGGAGCTGAACGAAGTCTTCAAGGCTTCTGGTTCGGTTGTCGTGGCCCACTATGCTGGTGTCACAGTCGCACAGATGAACGATTTTCGTTCGAAGATGCGCGCTGCTGGCGGCACCGTCAAAGTCGCGAAGAACCGTCTGGCCAAGATCGCTCTTCAGGGCACGGAATCCGAATCGATCTCTGACCTCTTCAAGGGTCAGACGCTCATCGCTTACAGTGATGATCCGATTACGGCTCCGAAGGTCGTCATGGACTTCGCCAAGACCAACGACAAGATCGTTGTTCTCGGTGGCGCCATGGGTTCGACCACGCTGAATGCGGATGCAGTCAAGTCGCTTGCGACCCTGCCTTCGCTGGACGAACTGCGTGCAAAGCTGCTGGGCATGATTCAGACCCCGGCTACCCGCATCGCAGGCGTCGTACAGGCACCGGCAAGCCAGCTTGCTCGCGTGTTTGCAGCATATGCCAAGAAGGACGAAGCCGCGTAAGGCGGAACTTCGCTGTTTATTTAAAACCAGTTCGAACCGAACAGAAGGAACTACAAAATGGCTGATCTCGCAAAGATCGTTGAAGACCTCTCGGCCCTGACCGTCCTGGAAGCTGCTGAGCTTTCCAAGCTTCTCGAAGAAAAGTGGGGCGTTTCCGCTGCTGCTCCGGTAGCTGTTGCTGCTGCTGGCGGTGGCGCTGCTCCGGCTGCTGCTGAAGAAGAAAAGACCGAGTTCGACGTTATCCTGGTTGACGCTGGCGCCAACAAGATCAACGTCATCAAGGAAGTCCGCGGCATCACCGGCCTCGGCCTCAAGGAAGCCAAGGACCTGGTCGAAGGCGCTCCGAAGCCGGTCAAGGAAGCTGTTTCCAAGGCTGAAGCCGCTGACCTCAAGAAGAAGCTTGAGGACGCCGGCGCTAAGGTCGACGTTAAGTAATACTGGAATGTGGCGGGAGAGAACCTATTTCTCTCCCGCCCGTTTCATCTGAACTTATTACCCAGGATCCGTATGAAAACGGGTCCTGGGTAATGGGTTCTCAAGAGGATGGTCCCCACCGAAACGCTAGGCAATCCGGCCTAGGGGCTCGGCAAGCGGGACGAGATTGAGACTCATGTTCGACGGGATATCGGTTGGCCTCCGATAGCCGTCCGTTGCAGGCCCGGATGCAATTTTGAAGGAGCGACGATGGCTCAGCAGACCCTTTCGTTTAATGGTCGCAGGCGCGTACGCAAGTTTTTTGGTAAAATCCCCGAAGTCACGGAAATGCCGAACCTCATCGAGGTTCAGAAGGCATCCTATGACCAGTTCCTGATGGTAGAAGAGCCCAAGGGCGGCCGTCCGGACGAAGGCCTGAATGCGGTCTTCAAGTCCGTCTTCCCGATCACCGATTTCTCCGGCGCTTCGATGCTCGAGTTCGTGTCCTACGAATTCGACCCGCCGAAGTTCGACGTCGAGGAATGCCGTCAGCGCGACCTGACCTACGCAGCTCCCCTCAAGGTGACGCTGCGTCTTATCGTGTTCGATATCGACGAGGATACGGGCGCAAAGTCGATCAAGGACATCAAGGAACAGTCCGTCTACATGGGCGACATGCCGCTCATGACGGATAACGGTACGTTCATCGTCAACGGTACCGAGCGCGTTATCGTGTCCCAGATGCACCGTTCGCCGGGCGTCTTCTTCGACCACGACAAGGGCAAGAGCCATTCCTCCGGCAAGCTGCTCTTCGCGGCCCGCGTCATCCCGTACCGTGGTTCCTGGCTCGATATCGAATTCGACGCCAAGGACATCGTTTTTGCCCGTATCGACCGTCGCCGCAAGATCCCAGTATCTTCGCTGCTGATGGCACTCGGCATGGACGGCGAAGACATCCTGTCGACTTTCTACACGAAGTCGAACTACGAGCGTTCCGGCGATGGCTGGCGCATTCCGTTCCAGGCTGAAACGCTCAAGGGCGCCAAGGCTCTCTCGGAAATGGTCGACGCCGATACCGGCGAAGTCGTCGTTGAAGCCGGCAAGAAGCTGACCCCGCGTCTGCTCCGTCAGCTGACCGAAAAGGGCCTCAAGGCCTTGAAGGCCACCGACGAAGACCTGTACGGCAACTACCTGGCAGAAGACATCGTCAACTACTCGACCGGTGAGATCTATCTCGAAGCCGGCGACGAAATCGACGAGAAGACCCTGCCGATCATCCTCGAAGCTGGCTTCGACGAGATCCCGGTTCTCGGCATCGACCACATCAATGTCGGCGCCTATATCCGCAACACCCTGAATGCGGACAAGAACGAGAACCGTCAGGACGCCCTGTTCGACATCTACCGCGTCATGCGTCCGGGTGAGCCGCCGACCATGGAATCCGCGGAAGCGATGTTCAACTCGCTGTTCTTCGACGCCGAGCGCTACGACCTTTCGGCCGTCGGTCGCGTCAAGATGAACATGCGTCTCGACCTGCAGGTCGAGGATACCGTTCGCGTTCTGCGCAAGGATGACATCCTGGCCGTGGTCAAGATGCTGGTCGAACTGCGCGACGGCAAGGGCGAAATCGACGACATCGACAACCTCGGCAACCGCCGTGTTCGTTCTGTCGGCGAGCTGATGGAAAACCAGTACCGTCTCGGCCTGCTCCGTATGGAGCGCGCGATCAAGGAGCGCATGTCGTCGATCGAAATCGACACCGTCATGCCGCAGGACCTGATCAACGCCAAGCCGGCTGCTGCCGCCGTTCGCGAATTCTTCGGCTCCTCGCAGCTGTCGCAGTTCATGGA
>DLSX01000208.1 GCA_002500765.1 Neorhizobium sp. UBA7851 | reverse complement strand
TGCAGGGCGTTGTCGAGCAGCGGGCGAAGTGCGGGGTCGTCCGGCATGCGCTTGCGCAGGATTTCCAGACTGCCCATGATCGCCATCAGCAGATTGTTGAAATCGTGGGCGATACCACCGGTCAGCTGACCGATCGCCTCCATCTTCTGTGCCTGGAACAGTTCCTCGCGGGTCTTGGTCAGAGCCTTCTGCGCCTCGACCTTTTCCGTCACGTCGCGGGTGATCTTGGCAAAGCCGATCAGACTGCCGCCATCGTCGCGGATCGCGTCGATAACCACATGGGCCCAGAAGGTCGTGCCGTCCTTGCGCTGGCGCAGGCCCTCGCGCTCCACACGGCCGATACGCCGCGCGATGTCGAGATTGCGCTCCGGCTCACCCTTTTTCTGGTCTTCTTCGGTGTAGAAATCTGAAAAATGCCGGCCGACCGCCTCTTCGGCCGTATAACCCTTGATACGGGCCGCACCGGCATTCCAGTTGCTGACGAAACCGTCCGGGTCGAGCATGTAGATCGCGTAGTCGCTGACACTGTTGACGAGAAGCCGGAATTTTTCCTCGCTCAGCCGCAGTTCCGCTTCCGCCTTCTTGCGCTCGGTCAGGTCGCGGGTCACCTTGGCAAAGCCGAGGATATGGCCGTTGCGGTCCCAGATCGGATCGATGATGGCATGGGCCCAGAAGCGGGTGCCGTCCTTGCGGATGCGCCAGCCTTCGCTTTCGAAACGCCCATCGCTCATGGCCGTTTCGATTGCCAGTTCGGGCATGCGCGCGAGGCGGTCCTCGTTGGTGTAGAAGCGGGAAAAATGATGGCCAAGGATTTCGGCGGCCTCATAACCCTTGAAGCGCTGCGCGCCGGCATTCCAGCTGATTACACGGCCGGACGGATCAAGCATGTAGATGGCATAGTCAGAGATTGCATCGACCAGCAGGCGATAACGCTCCTGATCGAGCAGCGAAACGTCGTGACTTTCCATCATTGCATGCATATTCCCCCCGAAGCTGCACCCGTTCAGCGCTCCGGCGCCTGAGAACGTGCCAAGCGGTTGTTTGTTCCCGCGGATTGTTTCCATTTTTCGCAGTGGTTGCGTGATACCACGATCTTGCCGCGCGTACCAGAAAAACGGCCGTTTAGCTTGAACAAGTCATTACTAGACGTGTCTTTGTACCGGCGGCGTCAATTCCCGTATCAGTTGTTGCAGGCTGCGCTGGTCGGACGCGCCGGTCTTGTCATAGACCGCGCCCAGTTGCGATTTGACCGTCCCGTCGGAAACGCCCTGAGCCTGCGCAATCTGGCTGCGTGTCAGGCCTTCGGCGACATAACCGACCACACGGCGTTCTGCCGGCGTCAGCGCAAACAGGGCAGCGACGGCTTCAAGTGATGTCTGTATCACCGTGCCGGCCGAAGCGACGAAAATTGCGGCCGCCGCGTTGTGTTCGTATCCGCCGCCCTGCCGCCGGCGCCGGAGGGGCAGGACATGGGCGACGGCCGGTCTTTCGCTCGAGCCGAGCGGAACGTCGATGCCGGCGGCGCCGAGCCGGATCTCATCGCGCGCGCCGAGCAGGACGGCGGTCGACAGCGCATTGCAGGCATATTCGTTCACACATGTCAGCCTGCCCGCATGGGCGCGCAGCACCTGTTGGTCGCGCAGCCTTGCTTCCGCGCTCTCGTTGGCGAAAAGGATCGACATGTCGTCGGCAACGATGAAGACGGCATGGTCGAGCGCATTGATCACCTGGCGCAGGACCGTGCTGCGGTCCTGCTCGACCTCCAGCATGTCGTGGATCGTCACGGCGCGCCTGATATGCGGGCCGAGCAGACCAATAAGATTGAATATTTCCGGATCCTTCGGCTGATATCTGACCGATATGTTGATCGTGCCGACACGCTGCGGACGCTTCAGGATCGCCATGTCGATCGAGTTCAGCACGCCGTAACGGGAGTGGAAATTGCGGTAGAGATCGCCACGCTGCCAGACCTCTTCGCCGTCCGGGCCATAAAGCGCGAACATGCGCTCCAGCGTGTCGGGCGCGTCCAGTTCCATCCGGTGCAGCAGATGAAAAAAGGGCACATCCTTTGCGTATTGCATCAGGGTGCGGATGGCTTCCTCATCGTCGCAGGCGATCTGCGCCAGGCTCGCCGACCGGGTCTTCGTGTCGAAGACGGCAATGGTGGTGAGAAATCCGTCTATCCTCTCGTTGATCATGCGCATGGGATTCGGCCACGACGCCTCGCTGGCGACGCAGTCGTAAATCGCGCCGATGATGTCCGACAGCTGTTGATCCATGCTTTGATCCTGCGCCTGCCTTACCGTGGCGGTCAATCTTGATATTTTGCAATTGTGATAATGTTTCGGAAAATATCGGTCATCCCCCGTGCGGGAGATGCGGGACGCGCGGTCTTGCCTAGAAATGCGCCAGCCGGACGGGATGTCCGGATCAAGCATAAATCCAGGAGATGACACGCATGACGCGAATAAAAACGTTTTTGGCAATGCTTCTCGTAACCGCCGCATTGCCGGCGGTGGCCGCAGCCGGCGGTGGATTGCCGGACAAGGTGCGGGAAGCAAATGCCCGGTTCAAGGATGTAAGGCAGGCGGTCAGGGAAGGTTATTCACCGATCCCCTGCTCGAGCGGCGTGGATGGCGGAGCGATGGGCATCCATTACGTCAATGCCGACCTGATCAAGGACGAGGCGGTCGATCTGTCAAAGCCCGAGGCCGTGATGTACGAGCCGGACGCGAATGGCCGGATGGAGCTGGTGGCGGTGGAGTATATCACCACCAAGGGGCCGGCCAATCTGGAAGGGCAGCTGTTCAGCCTGACCGGGGCGCCGAACAGATACGGGCTGCCGGCCTTCTACGAACTGCATGTCTGGGCCTGGCGCAAGAACCCGAAAGGCACGTTTGCCGACTTCAATCCGAATGTCAGTTGCGACGACGCACATGCCATGGCCGAGACGCCCGCGCCGGCAACGAAACAGGCTTCGCTATCGACTGCCGTCGGTCACGTCCACTAACCCGCCAGACAGGCGCCCATTCACATCCATTGGGAGAATTAACATGCCTCAATTCGTCATCGAACGAAATATCCCAGGTCTTGGAAACATGGACCAGCAGACATTGAAGGAAATTTCGGCCAAGTCGAACGCGGTCGTCGACGGGCTGGGTGAGCCCTACACCTGGATCACCAGCTATGTGACCGGCGACAAGATGTATTGCATTCACGAGGCCGAAAGCGCCGAGGCGGTCTATCGTCACGCCAGAGAGGGCGGGTTCCCGGCGGACCGCGTGACGGAGATCACCAGCCTCATCGGACCGCATTCGGGCCGGTGAGCAGGGAGGGCGGCCGGCGGGGTTGGGCCGCCCTCTTCTCCTACCTCTTTCGCACACTCAAAGGTTTTGCCGCCTCAAGCCCAGGTTGACAGTTTTCCGCTTTTGAATTACGACTGACGAAAATGAAAATTCGTCAGTCGTAATTTGTGAGGACTTATGGATAGCGCCGACATGCAGGCAGAGGCCTTACGTCAGGAGAATGTTCACCGGATTCTTGAAGCCGCCGAGCGGCTGTTCAAGCATTACGGCTACACGAAGACGAATGTCGCCGACATCGCCAGGGACCTCGGCATGTCGCCGGCCAATATCTACCGGTTTTTCTCGTCCAAGGCGGAGATCCATAAGGCTCTCGCCAACAAGCTGCTGGATGCAAGCCGTGATGTGGCGATCGAAAATGCAAAACGCCCGGTCAGCGCTGCCGAGCGCTTGCGCGATCATTTCCTGCAGCAGCACAGGATAACTGCCGATACGATGCTGCACGATGACAAGGTGCATGAGATGGTTGTCGTCGCCATTCAAGAGCAATGGTCCGTCATCGCGGACCACATCATGCAGATGCGGAAGATCGTCGCGGGCCTCGTGCGCGAGGGTATTGCCGCCGGTGAGTTTCGCGCTCAAGATGCAGACGTCGCGGCCGAGTGTCTTTGTGATAGCACGGTGACCCTCTGTCACCCGCAGATCATCGCCGAATGCCTGATCGAGAACCGTCGCACGACGCCGGCCGATCTGGTCGATTTCGCCATCAGGGCGCTGAAATAGAAACATCTCGAAATCAAAAGCCGGTGTCGCAGGACACCTTATTCAATCGCCACCGGGAGTGGGGGCCATGTCCGTGATCCAAATTCGACGTTCTTGCGTTTTCGCAAAAGGACTGCTTCTCGCAGTCGCCCTCGGTGCCCTGACGGCCTGCTCGGAAGAGAAAAAGGTCGAGGCGCCGGATCCCGTCCGGCCGGTGAAGGTTGTGGAGATCGGTGGGCCTGAAATCGGACGCAGCCTCGTCTATTCCGGGTCGGTACGGGCAAGAACCGAGATGAATCTCGGCTTCCGCGTTGCCGGCAAGATTACCGAACGTCTCGTCGACGTGGGTGACAGGGTAGAGCCCGGCACCGTGCTCGCAAGGCTCGATGCGGTCGACTACCAGCTTTCGGTCCGTCGCGCCGATGCCGATCTGACCTCCGCGCAAAAGCAGGTCGAAATTACCGGACTTGCCCGCAAGCGTGCCGAAACGCTGGCGGAAAAGAGCGTCACCTCGCAGTCGCAGCTCGAACAGGCACAGCTTGCAGCCGATCAGGCGCAATCGCAGCTTCAATCGGCGGAATCGGCGCTTGAAGAGGCCAACAACCAGGTTGCCTATACCGAGCTCAAGGCGACCCAAAGCGGTATCGTGACGACCGTCAGCGCCGATATCGGCCAGGTCGTCAGCGCCGGTACGACCGTGGTTGCGGTTGCCGTCGATGGCGAGAAGGAAGTGCAGATCGCCGTGCCGGAAACGGATATTTCTCATTTCAAGCCCGGCAAGGCGGTCAAGGCCAGCTTCTGGTCGGCAAGGGATCTGGTGCTTGAGGGCAAGGTCCGCGAAGTCGCCGGCAGCGCCGATGCGCAGTCGCGTACCTTTGCCGTTCGGGTCAGTCTGCCCGCCGACGACCGCGTGCTGATCGGCATGACGGCGACTATCGATGCGGTCGAGGACAATGTGGTGCCGACCTTCGGCGTGCCGCTGGCAGCGCTTGCCCAGAAGGACGGCAAGCCGGTCGTCTGGATCGTCGAGCGTGACAAGGGTGAAGTCATCTCCCGCGCTGTCAAGGTCGCCGGTTATGGCGACAGCGTTGCGCGCGTCTCCGAAGGCCTCGCCAAGGGTGACCTGGTGGTATCTGCCGGCACGCAGTTCATGCGGGACGGTTTGAAGGTGAAGCTGCCGGAGGCGGTCGCCTCGCGCTTCGGCCGTACGTTCAGCCAGTCCACCGCTTCGATCCAGCCTTAATCGCCCTGCGCCGAAAAGGACAACCTCAATGAGTTCCTCCAATCAGGCACATCCGCAGCCAAAGGGCGGTTTCAACCTGTCGCGCTGGGCGATCGGCCATCCGAGCATCGCGCGCTTCCTGTTCGGCCTCATCATCGTCATGGGCGCGCTCGGCGTCATGAACATGGGGCAGAAGGAAGACCCGGATTTCACCTTCCGCGTCATGGTGGTGCAGAGCGCCTGGCCGGGCGCCTCGGTCGACGAGATGCAGAATCAGGTGGTCAACAAGATCGAGCGAAAGCTGCAGGAAACCCCGCATCTAGACTGGATCAAGTCCGACACCCGGGCCGGATTCTCCATCTCGACTATACAGGTCAAGGGCGACACGAACGCCCAGGAAGTGGCTGACGCATTCTATCAGGTGCGCAAGAAGATCAGCGACATCAAGCAGGATCTGCCGACCGGTCTGCGCGGGCCGTATTTCAATGACGAATTCGGCGACACCTATATCACCCTGCATGCGATTACCGGTGACGGTTACGGTTATCCGGAGCTGAAGCAGTTCGCCATTCAGGCGCGTGACATGCTTCTCACCGTGCCCGGTGTCGAGAAGGCTACCATTCTCGGTGACCAGCCGCAGAAGATCTTCATCGATGTTTCCTCCAAGGCCCTGGCCGAACGCGGCCTGACCGTCACCGACATCCAGACCGCGCTTGCGGGCCAGAACGACATCGATGCTTCGGGCAGTGTCCAAACGGCTGACCGTTCCGTGCGCATCTCCGTCGAAGGTGGCGTCACTACGCCGGAAGATATTCGCGAGTTGCGGATCAAGGCCGGCGATCAGGTCATCCGGCTGGGCGATATCGCCACCGTCAAGGATGGGCTTGTCGATCCCTACGAGCGAAAATTCCGCTTCAACGGGCATGACAGCGTGCAGCTCGGCATCGTCATGGCCAATGGCTTCAAGGTGACCGATGTCGGCCACAGCGTCGAGGAAATGTACAAGCGGTTTGCCGAGACGCTGCCAATCGGTGCTGAAGTGCACCAGATTTCCAACCAGCCGGAAGTCGTCACCGAAGCGGTGGGAGAATTCACCCAGGCGCTGATGGAGGCGCTGGCCATCGTGCTCGTCGTGTCGCTGATTTCGATCGGCTGGCGTTCGGGCATCGTCATTGCCATCGCCATTCCGCTGGTGCTCTCGGCGACGCTTGCGATCATGTATTATCTTGGCATCGAGCTGCAGCGTATTTCGCTCGGCGCGCTGATCATCGCGCTCGGCCTGCTCGTCGACGATGCGATGATCGTGGTCGAGATGATGGAACGCAAGCTGGAAGAGGGCTTGCCGCGGCTGGAGGCTGCGACATTCGCCTATTCCTCCACTGCCTTCCCGATGCTGACCGGCACGCTGATCACCACTGCCGGCTTCATTCCGGTCGGCTTCGCGGATTCGACTGCCGGCGAATATGTGCGCTCGCTCTTCTATGTGGTCGGTATCGCGCTGGTCGTCTCGTGGTTCGTCGCGGTCTATTTCACGCCGTGGCTGGGCTATATGCTGCTCAAGCAGCGCGCCCATGCCGGCACCGGCCATCACCACGATGCCTATGACACGCGGATGTATCGCGGCGTGCGGCATGCGGTGACATGGTCCGTCCGTCACAAGGCGATCATTCTTCTGGCAACGCTCGGCATTTTTGCCGGTAGCCTCTGGTCCTTCCAGTTCATTCCGCAGAGCTTCTTCCCGCAATCGTCGCGACCGGAAATCCTGGTCGACATGTGGCTGCCGGAAGGAACCGCGATCGAGGAGGTGGAACGTCAGGCCAAGGCGCTCGAAGACAAGATCATGCCCGATGAGGACAAGACCTTCATCGCTACCTTCATCGGCGAAGGCGCGCCGCGTTTCTTCCTGCCGCTCGACCAGCAGCTTCGCAACCCGAACTATGCCCAGCTGCTGATCATGTCCAAGGGACTGGAAGAGCGCGAGCGGCTGATCGTCAAGCTGCGGCAGGTATTGGCCGAAGATTTTCCGACCGTGCGCAGCAAAGTCGATCGTCTGTTCCTCGGTCCGCCGACCGGCTGGCCGGTGCAGATGCGCGTCATTGGACCGGACAAGGCGGAAGTGCGCCGTATCGCCGATCAGGTGAAGGAACGGTATCATCAGAACCCGCTTTTCGGGTCGGTCCATGACGACTGGATGGAGCCGGTGCCGGGCATGAAGCTGGTGATCGATCAGGATCGCGCCCGTGCGCTCGGTGTCTCGTCGCAGCGTGTGCGGCAGATGCTGCAGGCGGCGACATCAGGTGCTCCGCTTGCCGATTTCCGCGACGGCGAGGAAACCGTCTCGATCGTGCTGCGCGAACCGGACGCGACCCGTGACCTCTTGTCGGCCGTACAATCAGTCTATGTGCCGACCGATTTCGGCGGCTTCGTGCCGGTGTCGCAGATTGCCGAGGTCGTGCCTGTGATGGAGCAGGGCATCGAGTGGCGGCGCGACCGTCTGCCGACGATCACCGTCAAGGCAACCTTGCCTGACGGTATCGAGGCAACGCAGGCATCGCTCAACTTCTACAATTCGATCGCCGATATCAGGGGCGCACTTCCGGCGGGTTACCGGATCGAGATCCAGGGTGGCGCCGAGGATGCTGCTGAAAGCCAGGCATCAATCGCCGCCAAGGCGCCGATCATGCTGCTCGTCATCATGCTTCTTTTGATGATGCAGCTGAGGCATTTCGGCAAGGCGATGCTGGTGCTCGCCACCGGTCCACTCGGCATTATCGGTGCGGCCATGGCCCTGCTGATCACCGGTGCGCCCTTCGGCTTCGTGGCGATCCTCGGTGTCATCGCACTGCTCGGCATCATCATCCGCAACTCGATCATCCTGATCGACCAGATCGATCAGGATATCGCGGCGGGCATGCATCGCCAGGAAGCGATCATCGGCGCTGCCGTGCGTCGTTTCCGGCCAATCATGCTCACCGCGATGACGGCGGTACTGGCGCTGATCCCGATCTCCTGGGGCCTGTTCTGGGGACCGCTCGCCTATGCGATGATGGGCGGCATCCTGGTTGCCACCGTGCTGACCATCCTGGTCCTGCCTGCCGGCTACGCCCTGTTCTTCGGGCGCGAGCCGAAGGCGAAGGAGGGTGAAGGCGAGAACTCGTCGGCCAATCAGGGCGATCTGTTTGAAGGGCGTCGGGATATGCCGATGGCGGCTGAGTGAGGTGAGGCGTCTCGCCCCCTCACTTGCGATTTCTAACACTCAGCCTTTGGCTAAGATGTTGAAATCGCTTTCTCTCCCACAAGGGGAGATACGGGTGCCGCACCCGCGAGCCTCTACCTCTCCCCTTGTGGGAGAGGTTACAAAATCAAGATCTTAGCCAAAGGCTAAGTCTTAGATTTTGTTGGCGAGGGGATAGCGCCTTACACAAAGCCATCTCGCCGATGCGGCAATCCTGTCCAATATTATCTCTGGCATCACCGCTTTGCCGCCTATTATGATCGGCGCAGTCAATGACACCCCGAGGCATGCATGACCGATAGCGCATTTCAGACCGACGAAGTCCTTTTCGACCGTATCGGGTCGGCTGCGATCATGCGGCTCAACCGGCCGAAGGCGCTTAACAGCCTCAACCTTGCCATGGTGCATGCGATGAAGCCGGCGATGGAACGCTTTGCCGCGGACCCGGAGATTTCCTGTGTCATCCTGACCGGTGAAGGCGAGCGCGGGCTTTGCGCCGGCGGCGATATCCGGGTCATCTATCAACTCGGCAAGGCGGGTGATCCCGAGGTGGCGCGGTTCTGGCGGGAGGAATTTCCGGTCAATTACACGATCGCGCGTTACCCGAAACCCTATGTGGCGCTGATGGACGGTCTCGTCATGGGCGGCGGTGTCGGTGTCGCCTCGCATGGCAGACATCGCATAGTCACCGAAAGGACGAGGCTTGCGATGCCGGAAACCGGGATCGGTTATGTGCCCGATGTCGGGGCGACATGGCTTCTGCCGCGTGCTCCGGGCGAGACGGGAACGTGGATGGGATTGACCGGCGAGATCGTCGGCGCGGCGGATGCGATCCATGCCGGTTTGGCGGATTACCATGTGCCGTCGGAAAGGCTCGCCGAATTGACCGAGGCGCTGGGTACGCTCGGGGCGGGTGCATCGGATGCCGATGTTGCTGCGGTGATCGGCAGATTTTCGACCTCGCCGGGCGAGAGCCGGCTGGAGGGGCAAGGAGCGCTGATCGACCGCCTGTTTGCCTTCGATACCGTCGAAGAGATCCTTGCGGCCCTGGACGGGGAAGAGGGCGAGTTCGCCGAATTTACACGGGAGGTTATCGCCAAGCGTTCGCCGACGAGCCTGAAGCTGACGCTGAGATTGCTACGTGCCGGACGGAGGAGTTCGAGCCTGGTAGAATGCCTGGAGCGGGAATTCACCGTGGCGTCCGAGCTTCTGCGTAACCACGATTTCTACGAGGGCGTGCGGGCTGCGGTGATCGACAAGGACCGCAATCCGCAATGGCAGCCGGCGACGCTTTCCGAGGTGAGTGAGGCCGATCTGGACCGGTATTTTGTTGGCGGGCATGTGCCGTTGTTTGCGGATCATCGGTTGTAGCGGGGGGCGTGTGAGGAAGTACTTGAGCGTGGATACCCCCCTCTGCCCTGCCGGGCATCTCCCCCTCAAGGGGGGAGATCACACTCGGGATGACCTTCGCTTCCTATCGAGTCTGGAGTGATAGCTGAGCCGAAGATTAGAGTTCGCTTGAGGCAGGGAGCGGGCCTCCAGCTAATCTCCCCCCTTGAGGGGGAGATGCCCGGCAGGGCAGAGGGGGGTAATAGCCGCAAGCACCAATATCCACGCGGGCCAGCACCGGCGTGGTTGAAACGGGAATGGGGCAGGCAGTGGAATTGGGGTGTGAGGTAGATGTCGGTCTGCCTACCCCGGCCGGTTCATCCGGTCTTGCCGGGACTTGTCAGTTCCCGTTCGACCGTATTTCTCGACCATCATCGGAAACCGGGTTGCGACCCGTTGAACGAGTGCCGGTTCGCGAAGCCGGTTCCCATCCGATGACGGGTCGATTATTGCGCCACTCCCGGCGGCGGGGACGAAATCGGTCCGGCGACTCAGCCAAGTCCTTTCGGGACAAGGCTAATAATCTCCATGCCCGGCCGGATCATCCCCGCCACCTGATGGCGTGCTAGCCTGCCGCTGCGGGCCGGTTGTCAGGCGGCCTCAAGGAATGCGGGCGATGACCTTAATCTCGAAATCGAAGCCGGAGAGCCATGTGGTGCCGACGGCCGTCCAGTTCGGATAGGGGGCTGCGGGGAAGATCCGGTTCTTCACGTCCATGATCGTGCCGAACTGGTTTTCGGGATCGGTATGAAAGGTGGTGACGTCGATGATATCGTCG
Organism: Neorhizobium sp. UBA7851; assembly: GCA_002500765.1. Lineage (GTDB taxonomy): Bacteria > Pseudomonadota > Alphaproteobacteria > Rhizobiales > Rhizobiaceae > Neorhizobium. Next base: position 10,256 of record DLSX01000208.1, on the reverse strand, counting down.
AGCCCGGCGCCGGCGGCTTTCAGGACGGCCTTCAGATTGTCGAAGGCGAGTTCGACCTGAGTCTTGAAGTCAGGCTCGGGCGTGCCGTCTTCGCGGCTGCCGACCTGACCCGAGACGAACAGGAGGTCACCGGAGCGAATGGCTGCGGAATAGCCGTGCTGCTCATAGAGTGCATGGCGGTTCGGCGGAAAAATGGGTTCGCGTTTTGTCATGATCTGACCTTTCCTTGCAGTTTTTCAGCTGTGCATCGGACATGATGCCGCTTCACAAGCCGGAATGAAATTTGATATACGGCTCGTATGTAAAATGGTTATATACGCTGCGTATGTCAAGTTAATATACGTCGCGTATCTGAAGTGTGGAGTGAGTCGTGGCCGGAAAACGTCTGGAAAAGATGGAGGAGAACCGCGCGAAGCTGATCGCGTCCGCGCGCAAAGCCTTTGCGGAAAAGGGTTATGCGAATTCCTCGATGGACGAGCTGACGGCAGATGCCGGCCTGACGCGTGGGGCGCTCTATCACAATTTCGGCGACAAGCGTGGCCTTCTGGCGGCTGTCGTTGATCAGCTCGACGGCGAAATGGCGGCCCGCGCCAGGGAGATCGGAGCAAAGAGTGCCGGTGACGGCGAGGGCGATATCTGGCAGGCGCTGCTGGCAGAAGGTGCTGCCTATATCGAAATGGCGCTCGACCCCGAGATCCAACGGATCGTGCTGCTCGATGGGCCGGCGGTGCTTGGCGATCCGTCGCAATGGCCGAGCCAGAACAACTGCCTTGCCGAGACGCGCAAGGGCGTGCGTTCGCTGGTCGAAAGCGGCATCATGAAGCCCGTCGATATCGAGGCGGCCTCGCGTCTTCTCAATGGTGCGGCGCTCAATGCCGCACTCTGGGTAGCGGCCAGCGACAATCCGGCCGAAGTGCTTCCCAAGGCGGTCGAGGCATTTTCGCTGATGGCCGTTGGTTTAAAGGCCGAGTCGTGACAATGGTACGATAGCAACCGATTTCCTTCCTGCGGCGTTGTGGTATCTACGCCCATCGCCGCATGAGAGGATAGGTCCTTGAGTTCTGACGAAATGCTTCATCCTCAGGATGACGATGCCCTGTTTCGCAGCGAAGCGCGGTATCGCGCCCTGTTCGAGGCGATCGACGAAGGCTTCTGCATCATCGAGTTCATCGACGGCCCGCATGGGCCGCTGAGCGACTATGTGCATATCGAGGCCAATTCGGGTTACGAGCGGCAGACCGGCATTGCCAACATCGTCGGCAAGCGGCTTCGCGAGATCGAACCCAACGCCGCCGACAAGTGGATCGAGCTTTACGGCGGCGTGCTGCTTAGCGGCAAGGCGATCCGTTTCGAGCTGGAGTTCGAGGCGATCGGCCGCTACATCGAGGTTTCGAGTTCCCGGGTGGAGCCGGCAAGCCTCAGGCAGGTGTCGGTTCTGTTTCGCGATATCACCGCCCGCAAGCAGGCGGAGGCAGCGCTGAAGGCCAGCGAGGCCGTGGCGCGCGAAAACATCCAGAGGGTAAAGCTCGCGCTTGCGGCCGGCGCGATCATCGGCACATGGTTCTGGGATATTCCGGCCAACAAGTTCACCATCGACGAGGCTTTCGCCGATGCCTTCGGTCTCGATCCGGCCCTGGGCCGCGAAGGGCTGAGCCTCGACCAGATCATCGAGACGGTTCATCCCGACGACAAGGCGGGATTGAAGGTGGCCATAGAGGATGCGATGACCCGCAGCGGCCCTTGGGCTTACCAGTACAGAACGCGGCGTCTGGACGGGAACTTCTACTGGCTGGAGGCGAATGGCCGGGTGGAGCTTGCAGCCGACGGAACACCGCTGAATTTTCCCGGCGTGCTGCTCGATATCGAGGCGCGTCGAACGGTCGAGGAGGAGCGCGACCGTGCCGCGGCTGAACTTCGCATGCTCAACGAGACGCTGGAACAGAAAGTCGTCGAGCGCACAGAGGAGCTGATGCGGTCCGAGGAACAGTTGCGTCACTCGCAGAAGATGGAGGCCGTCGGCCAGCTGACCGGCGGGCTGGCGCATGATTTCAACAATCTCCTGGCCGGCATTTCCGGCTCGCTGGAGCTGATGCAGACGCGGCTGGCGCAGGGGCGGATCAGCGATCTCGACCGCTATATCACCGGAGCGCAGGGAGCGGCCAAGCGCGCCTCAGGCCTGACCCAGCGCCTGCTTGCATTTTCGCGCCGCCAGACGCTCGATCCGAAGCCTATCCTTCTCAATCGTCTGGTTTCGGGCATGCAGGATCTCGTTACCCGCAGTGTGGGACCGACGATCCATGTGGAGACGGCCTTTGCCGGCGGGCTGTGGACGACGTTTGTCGATGTTGGGCAACTCGAAAACGCGCTGCTGAACCTGTGCATCAATGCGCGCGACGCCATGCCCGACGGCGGCAAACTGACGATCGAAACCTCCAATCGCTGGTTCGACGAGCGGACTGCGCGCCTGCGCGGGCTGAAGCCGGGCCAGTATGTATCGCTCTGCGTCAGCGATACGGGAACCGGCATGTCGGCGGAGATCGTCGAACGCGCCTTCGACCCTTTCTACACGACCAAGCCGATCGGGCAGGGCACGGGTCTCGGCCTTTCCATGGTCCATGGTTTTGCCGGGCAATCGGGCGGGACGGCACGTATCTATTCGGAAGTCGGCAAGGGAACGATGATCTGCATCTACCTGCCGCGGCATCTCGGCGATGAGGCGGGTGATGAGGATGTCGTCGATGTCACGGCGACGCCGCGCTCTGCCGAGCACGAAACGATCCTCGTCGTCGACGACGAGCCGCTGGTGCGCATGGTTGCGGTCGAGATACTCGAGGAGCTCGGCTATCACGTGCTTGAGGCAGGAGACGGACCGACGGCGCTGAAAATCATGAATTCCGGCCAGCCGATTGATCTCCTCGTGACCGATGTCGGCCTGCCGGGTGGCATGAACGGGCGGCAGCTGGCGGATGCTGTGCGCGCCGAGAAGCCCGACTTCAAGGTCCTGTTCGTCACCGGTTATGCCGAAAATGCGGTGCTCAACCACGGTCACCTGGAGCACGGCATGCATGTGATGACCAAGCCGTTTCTCAGCGACGCCTTTGCCCGGCGGGTGAAGGAACTGCTGTCGGAATAGGGTTTCGACTATTGCTGTGCCGGTTTCGGATGATCGATGCGGTAAAGGCGCGCAAAGCCTTCGTTGGCGACGAGACTGATGGTATCGATGGCCGGCATCGGGTGATCCGGGCTCGCCATATCCACGTTGAGAAGCAACACATAGTCGAAGCGGTTTTTCCATTCCGCCAGATACGGTGCGTAGTAAGGGGCGGGCCCGGTCAGCTCATCGATCAGCACCGGCATGCCTTCGGGCACGGCGATTTCGCTCCAGGGTTCCCTGACGCGTAGGGGTTGTTTGCCCGCCGCGGTGAACAGGTAGGGCATGAAGGCGTCGCGCTTGAAGCTTGCAATCGCCGGGTAGTGGATGAAGCTCGGGAACATGCCGCCGACGAGGCGTCCGACCGGCATCTTTCCGGCGTCCTCCAGGGGCATATAAGCCAGGGTCGGCAGGATCGCGGCACCCGGTTCGACCTTTTCAAGCACTTTTTCCACGGCCGCGACATCGGCATTGCGCTGCAGCCAGACATATTCGACGAAGGCCGTGCGGCAGACAATCACGAGAAGCACGGCCGGGATCACCAGCGACTGCAGCCGGCCTCTTATTTCGGGCCTCAGGCCCGCGGCTGCGGCAAGCGTCATCATGCATGGCAGGCGAACATCCATGCCACCGGTTTCGAAGGCATGGGTGGGCATGACCATCGACAAGAGACCGGTGACGATCGCGGCAAGGACGAGGCCCCAATGCACAGTCAGCAGCTTGTAGCGGACGGTTTCCCTGACCACGACGATGAAGAGCATGACGTAGACCATGTCGATGCGCGCGTCATAGGTCCTGAAATAGGTGAGCAGGACCTTTAACGAGCGCATGATCGACGGATTGTCCCAGTACAGGCTGTCGAGCAGGGGCACGTTCCTCTGACCGGGCAGTGACGGGCCGAAGAGGAGGAAGGCGATCAACGGCAGGAAGACGGGGGCGACCGAAAGGACAACCCGGCCGGTGGCGGCGGCGAACGCGCTTCCTTTCCTGAAGGGCAAAGACGACGGGCCGAATGCCAGGGCCGCGAGCAATATGGTGTAGAAAAGCAGGCCGAACGGGTGCGCGGTGAGCAGGATCGCGGCGCAGGTGACCCTCAGCGCGAAGGCCATGACCGGGCCACGCTCCTTCAGATATTCATCGAGATAGGCGAAGATCAGCGCGAGCCCGAGGCTGATCGAAAATGAGAGGAAGCCGAACAGAAAGACGGCATTCCAGGCCAGCGTGAAGCATAACAACTGCCACCAGTGAAAACCGCCGAAGAGCCTGCGGTTGAGCAGCGTCACGCCGATCGGCGGAAGGAGAAGCGCCAGTCCCAGGATGAAGGGCGCGATGACATCCATCGTCGCGATCTTGCCGAGCGCGAAGGCCAGAAGATCGATGGCGATATTGGTCCAGGCGACATTCCAGTCGATTTCATAGAACTGCGCCATGAGCGGACGTTCGATGCCGCCTGCCAGAAGCCAGAGCCGGACATAGTGATTGGCGTAATCGGTCATCGGCGGAAAGCGCACGGACAGGATCGGGATCAGCGAGATCAGTGCCGCCAGCAGGATGAGGCATGCGACCCGTCTGTCTGAAACACGGGCGGCTTTCTTTTCGCCAGCCGTCGCCGACCCGATGTCATCCGTTCCCGATGTCATCGTCATGCCGGCTCCCTAGCGAGACACGCGTTTGTCGGATTGTTCGTATTCGGTCACGGCCTTTTGCAGCTTCTGAATATCGCCTGAAAGTTCCGCCTTGGCGTCATTGCGGCAGATCTTGCCGATGGTGAACAGGGGCCGGCCTTTGACCTCCTGGACGACGCGGCCGAGATATTCGCCGAACACGCCGAGGACGAAGAGCTGGGTGCCGGAGAAAAACGAGATGGCCACGACCGAGCTTGCCCAGCCGGGAACGACATTGCCGGCGACCCACTGGACCACGGCATAGACCAGGATGGCGAAGGCGAAGAGCGACGACATCAGGCCGAGCCAGACGGCTGCGCGCAGCGGTTTGGTGGAAAAGCTGGTCAGTGCGTCGATGGCAAGCGAGATCATCTTGCGCAAAGGATATTTGGTTTCGCCGGCAAAACGCGCATCCCGCGCGTAAGGAAAGGCAGCCTGTCTGCCGCCGATCCAGCTGACCATGCCGCGAATGAACCGGTGCCTTTCGGGCATGGTGTTGAGGATGTCGACGACCGGGCGGGACATCAGCCTGAAATCACCCGTATCTTCCGGAATGGGAACCGAGGACAGCCTGTTCAGCAGCCGATAGAAGACCGAGGCCGTCAGGCGCTTGAACGTGGTTTCGCCGGCGCGGGCGATGCGTTTTCCGTAGACCACGTCAAAACCTTCATCCATGCGCTTGGCCATGGGTGGTAAAAGTTCCGGCGGATCCTGAAGATCGGCGTCGATCAGCAGCACGCGTTCGCCGTTTGCGAGCGAAAGCCCCGCAGTGGCCGCCAACTGGTGCCCGTGATTGCGGAAAAGCTGGACGCCGACGATGCGGGAATCTTTTCGAGAAAGCATCTCAATCAGCGGCCATGTCCGGTCGGACGATCCGTCATCGACAAACACGATCTCGTAATTGCGGGTGACCGCAGAACATGCCCGCGACATCCTGCCGGAAAATTCCTCCAGCACGGCTTCTTCGTTGAAGCAGGGAACGACGACGGAAAGCTCGGGTCTGGTCATGCCGCCAGAATAGATTTTGCAGCTTAAGATAGACTTACTTTCCGGCGTCTAGTGGCGGCATCAATTGGCCAGAAATATTCGACGGCATGACGAACTCTTACCTGATGCCGAGCCTGTGTTCGCGAAAGACGGTGAACAGGCCAGCGGCAACGACGATGACCGCGCCGACGATCATGGTGAAGGTGATGGTTTCGCCGAAGATGAAGGTGGCAATGCCGACGCTGATGACGATCTGCAGATAGGTCAGCGGTTGAACTTCCACCGCGCTCAGCATGGTATAGGCCTTGATCAGGAAAAAATGGCTGATCGTGCCACAGATGCACAGCGCCAGGAGCGCCGGCCAGTCCGCCATGGCAATCGGCGTCCAGTAGAAGATGCCGGCCGCAGTTGCGGCGATGGCGCCGAAGACGCCCGTATAAAGGAGGCTGGTAACAGGCGAGTCCTCACGGCCGACGGCGCGTGTGGCGATACCGTAAAGACCGAAGGAGAGAGCACCCAGAAGCGGCCAGACGAGGTGGATGCCGAATTCGATGCCGGTCGGGTTGAGGATGACCAGCACGCCGAAAAGGCCCACGAGGACCGCCGCACCGCGCCGCCAGCCGACCTTTTCGCCCAGCAGCGGTATGGACAGCACGGTTATGATCAGCGGCGTAGCCTGCATGATGGCCGTGGTCATGGCAAGGCCGGCCACGGTAAAGGCATAAACGACGATGATGATCTCGAGTACCAGCAGCGGTCCGCGCAGTATCTGCAGGAAGGGTCGTCGGGTGGTGAAGGCCTGCCGCAGCCCACCCTGCGAAAAGGCGGCAAAAATGATGACGAATGCGGCGAAAGCCCAGAAGCGGATCATTGTGAAGGCGATGACCGGGTATTTTTCGGCCAGAAACTTGGATAACCCGTCCTGTGCTGCAAAAATGGTTATGGCCAGAAGGACATAAAGGTAACCAACGCTTTTGTTTTTCATTCGGCGACGACTTCGGCATGCGATTTCAGGGCGGCGCTCGGCGCCATGGGGCGGGCCTATAGAGTCGGCGCTGATTTCACCAGATCCATAAGCGGGTAGGAGCTATGCGCGGACTGAGGCCGGGTCTGTCATATGTCTGAAGCAAAACCTTTGCCGAATGCCGGCAAAAATGGATGAAAATTCTAAGCCTCAATGCAGCGTGAGAGGCCCGTATCTCGCTGTTCTCCGGTGGTCCCGATAGTTTCTCGGCACGATTTAATCCCCGGAGACCCTTGATGAACCGCCTCCTCATTCTCGGCACTGCGATTGCCGCACTCTTCGTCCAGCCGGCCTTCGCGCAGGAGCAGAAGCTGCTCAACGCTTCCTATGACGTGGCGCGCGAGCTGTTCGTCGCGGTCAACGAAGCCTTCGTCAAGGGGCATCCGGGCGTTACCATCGACCAGTCGCATGCCGGCACATCCAAGCAGGCGCGTTCGATCGTCGAGGGGCTGGAAGCCGACGTGGTGACCTTCAACCAGTCGACAGATATCGATTTCCTCGCAAAGCAGGGCTTCGTTTCGACCGAGTGGACCAAGGCATTCCCGAACAATGCCTCGCCTTTCTATTCCTTCCCGGCCTTCCTGGTGCGCGCCGGAAACCCGAAGAACATCAAGGGCTGGGCCGATCTCGCCCGTGACGACGTACATGCCGTCTTCCCTAACCCGAAGACATCCGGCAATGCGCGCTACACCTATCTCGCCGCTACCGCCTGGGCGAAGGAAGAATACAAGGACGATCAGGAGAAGATCGAAGCCTATATCACCAAGATCTTCGACAATGTTCCGGTCTTCGATACCGGCGGCCGTGCGGCAACGACGACCTTCGTCGAGCGCGGCCAGGGGGACGTGCTGATCACCTTCGAGGCTGAAACGCGCGGCATCGAAAAGCAGTTCGGGAAGGACAAGGTCGAGAGCGTCATTCCGTCCGTCAGCCTGCTGGCTGAATTCCCGGTCGCCGTCGTCGACAAGGTTGCCAAGAAGCATGGCACCGAAGAACTGGCCAAGACCTATCTCGACTTCCTTTATACGGAAGAAGGCCAGAAGATCGCCGCCGAATTCGGCCACCGCGTCCATAACGAAAAGATCGCTGCCGAGTTCAAGAGCGAATTCCCCGAGATCCGCCTCGTCAAGGTCGACGACGTGTTCGGTGGCTGGGACAAGGTGCAGAAGGAACATTTCGCTTCCGGCGGCACGCTCGACAAGCTTTACGGCAGCCGCTAAGCCCAAATTGTAGTCTATCAACTCTACCCGGCGGACGCGCTTTCCGCCGGGTTTTGCTGTGAAGAGGAACGACCGCGTGAGACGACGCAATGTCCTGCCCGGCCTGCCGTTATCGCTGGGCGTGACCCTGTTTTATGTCGGCCTGATCGTCGTGCTGCCGCTGGCGGCGCTGGCATTCAAGGCCGCGAGCCTGGGTTTCGAAGATTACTGGCGGATCGTTTCGTCGTCACGCTCGATGGCGAGCTATCGCGTCACGGTGCTTTCGGCGCTCGGCGCCACCGTCTTCAACCTGTTTTTCGGGCTGGCGCTCGCCTGGGTGATCACCCGTTACCGGTTTCCCGGTCGGCGCATCGTCGATGCGGTGGTGGATCTGCCGTTCGCGCTGCCGACCGCCGTTGCCGGCATTGCGCTCACCGCGCTGTTTGCCAATAGCGGCTGGTTCGGCTCGGTGCTCGAAAGTCTTGGCATCAAGGTTGCCTATACGCCGATCGGCATCATGATCGCCATGTGCTTCACCTCGCTGCCGTTCATCGTGCGCACGGTGCAGCCGGTGCTGGAGGATCTCGATCCGGCACTGGAGGAGGCGGCGCAATCGCTCGGCGGTTCGGACTGGACGATTTTTCGCAAGGTCATCCTGCCGCTTCTGGCCCCGGCACTTCTCGCCGGCGTGTCCTTGTCCTTTGCCCGCTGCCTCGGTGAGTTCGGGGCGATCATCTTCATCGCCGGCAACCAGCCGATGTCGACGGAGATCACCGCGCTGCTGATCTTCATCCGGCTGGAGGAATATGATTATCAGGCCGCGGCGGCGATCGCTTCCGTGCTGCTGCTTGCCGCCTTCTTCATGCTTGCCGTGACCAACTGGCTGCAGGCGCGGGCGTTGCGTTACACGGTGAAAGGATAGGCCATGAGCAATCTTTCCACCCGCCGCAAGCCGCCGCGTGTCGGCGATGCCCCGCTGTTTCGTCGCTCGCTGATAGGCATCGTTCTGGTGCTCGTCGCCTTCGTCATCGTCGCGCCGCTGGTGATCATCGGCGTCGAGGCGTTTTCGAAGGGCTGGCAGCTCTATCGCGATACGGTCATCCATCCCGATACGCTGCATGCGGTGATGCTGACGGTGCTTGCGGCGCTGATCGCGGTGCCGATCAACACCGTCTTCGGCATTGCCGCAGCCTGGGCGATCACCAAATTCGATTTTTGGGGCAAGCGGTTTCTGCTTGTCGTCATCGAGATCCCGTTTTCCGTGTCGCCCATCGTTGCCGGTGTCGCCTATCTGTTCGTCTACGGGCTGCAGGGGCTGTTCGGGCCTTGGCTCGATGCGCATGACATCAAGATCCTGTTTGCCGTTCCTGGCATCATCATCGCCTCGATGTTCGTCACAGCGCCCTTTGTGGCACGCGAACTGATCCCGCTGATGCAGGCGCAAGGGCGGGATCTGGAGGAGGCGTCGACCTCGCTCGGTGCTTCCGGCTGGCGGACCTTCTTTTCGGTGACCTTGCCGAATGTGAAATGGGCGCTGCTTTACGGCGTTATCCTTTGCAACGCCCGCGTCATGGGCGAGTTCGGTGCGGTTTCGGTCGTGTCCGGCAATATTCGCGGCCAGACCAATACGCTGCCGCTGCATATCGAACTGCTCTATCACGACTATAACGCGACCGGCGCATTTGCCGCCGCCTCGATCCTGGCGTTGATCGCCGTCTTCACCATCATCGCCAAGGTGGCGCTCGAGCGCCAGGGCGCGGGCCGCGTCCGCAAACAGGCCAACCCGGCAGAGAAAACATCATGAAGATCCATCTCGAAAACGTCGTCAAAACCTTCGAGAGCTTTCGCGCCGTCAAGGGCGTGTCGCTCGATATCGAAAGCGGCGAGCTGGTTGCGCTGCTCGGCCCCTCCGGCTCGGGCAAGACCACGATCCTGCGCATGGTGGCCGGACTGGAATATGCCGATGGCGGTGCCATTCATTTTGGCGATCAGGATGCGACCGACATACCGGTACGTGACCGCGGCGTCGGTTTCGTCTTCCAGCATTACGCGCTGTTTCCGCATATGACGGTGGCCGACAATATCGCCTTCGGCATGAAGGTTTCGAAGGTGAAACGCGACAGGGCGGCGATCGATAAACGCGTTACTGACCTGCTGCGCCTGGTGCGGCTCGAAGGGCTTGGCGACCGGTTCCCGGCGCAGATTTCCGGCGGCCAGCGGCAGCGCGTGGC
>DLSX01000151.1 GCA_002500765.1 Neorhizobium sp. UBA7851 | reverse complement strand
CTGTTCCGCTCGGCCGCACGTTCCGCCGGCACAAACGCGATGGGCGTGATCATGACCGGCATGGGCGACGACGGCGCCCGCGGCATGAACGAAATGCACCAGGCCGGCGCATTCACGGTGGCGCAGGACGAGGCAAGTTCGGTCGTCTTCGGCATGCCGAAGGAAGCCATCGCCCATGGCGGCGTCGACCGTATCGTGCCGCTCGACCAGATCGCGCGCGAGATACTGGCGGCGGACAAGCGGCGATAACGCCTGACACCGCCACGATCACTCTTCGAAAATATCCTCGATCCTGCGCTCCAGCACGCGGGCAATGGCAAATGCCAGCGGCAGGCTCGGATCGTAACGCTCGTTTTCGATCGCGTTGACCGTCTGCCGCGACACGGAAAGCCGGGCAGCAAGCTCACTCTGCGACCAGCCTTTCTCGATGCGGAGAGCCTTCAACCTGTTCTTCATCGAAAACGACGACCGCTGATGAAGCCGCCGACCATCCAGAGAACCGCCATCAGCGGCCAAACGAAAAACATCGAAAGCCTTGGATAGCCGACATTCTCGAGAAAACCGTAGCTGAACGTCGCGAGCGCCGTGCCGGCAAAGGCCAGAGAAAGCGCTTCAAGCTGGATCCGCCGCTGGAGTTCGTCGGAGGACCTCACCTGCCGCATGACAGATAACGCCACCGCAGTTCCCGGAAGCATGGGCGCCAGCGCCACAGCGGTTTTCCAGCCGCCTTCGATCCCGCCGATATTGAGAACCCATACCGATCCGACCAGCACGATCATATAGGCGACCATGCTCGCGCTGAATTCGACGATGAAACGACGTCTGTTCATATTCGACTCCTGTAAAGCATCCTTTACATAACGAGACGATCAATATGTCAAGCTTGCTTTACATGGCGAGCGAAAAAGGCGTGAGGGTAATGCCTGATGTGCGCCTAATGGCGGTTATTGAACATCGCCTCAACATCGTCAGCGATCACCGCATTGTTTCCCTCAAGCGTTGAAGCGAATTCCACACAATCCATCGGTGTGCCAACCCTACAGGCAGCATGTAGATACGGCCGAAAAAATTCTTGGTAACGACTGATGCCGTGATCGATACGCTACCCACACCCGTGGTCACGCAAGTCATCACGTCGAGATGACTGTCTCTCGCTGTGAGAACGAGCATATTTGGTTCGATGCGCTCCACCAGAAAAAAATCAAGATGGTCTCCCACCGCGACATCGCCCCGGCGCACCCCGGAAAACCCTCCAATGCGCCGCACCCCGAAGAGCGCAGAAATTGCATCCCGTATTTTGAATGCGAGGCGCATGAACGGCCCAGTCTGTTCGGATATGATCGACCACGCTTCAAGGGCGGTGATAGACTTTGGGATGGCCACTGTTTTCCTATCAAAGTAGTCCAGTGCGGCACGATCCGCCAGCGTGACCGCTTCCTGCTCCATATCCACCATCACAAACAGTCTTTGTCAGCGCAGTCTATAAGCGACGCAAAACGTCCGCAATGGGCAGACAGCAGCCCCAAGCTAGAACCATACCTCCCCAATCTTCACCCTCCATTAACCATATCCGCCAACAATAGACACCGCGCATCATGAGGGTGCGGCCAGAGCCATCATCGGCTCGCAGCCGAACAGGTTCCCTTAAAATGCCCGTCATTACTTTCGCCAATACCAAGGGCGGCGCCGGCAAGACCACCGCCGTGCTGCTGCTTGCAACCGAGCTTGCGCAGGTCGGTTACCGCGTCACCGTGCTCGATGCCGATCCGCAACGCTGGGTCTCGCGCTGGCACCAGCTTTCGCCCGGCCTGCCGCGCCTCAACGTGATTTCCTACGTGACGCAGGCATCGATCGAGCGGCATATTGCCGAACACCGCTATACGACGGACTATTTCATCGTCGATCTTCCAGGCGCCCAGAGCCCGCTGCTTGCCAAGGCGATCGGTCTTTCCGACCACGTTCTGATCCCGATCCAGGGCTGCGCCATGGATGCCCAGGGCGGCGCCAATGTGCTGGAGCTGTTGCGCTTCCTCGACGACAAGGCGGGCATCAAGGTTCCGCATTCGGTCGTGCTCACCCGGGTCAATTCGATGGTGACGACCCGCGCGCTCCTGGCGGTAAAGATGCTGCTTCTCGAGCGCGGCGTCGAGGTGCTCGGCACGCCGATCATCGAACGCGCCGCCTTCCGCGATATTTTCGATCTCGGCGGCACGCTGCATACGATGGACGAAACTCGGATCAGCAATCTCGACAAGGCAAGGCAGAACGCCCGCAATTTCGCGCTCGAAATGCTGCGGCACGTGCCGCTCAGGGGCACGAAGCCGATTTCGGAACAGACGACCGCCCGCCGTTTCTGGCAGGCGGCCTGAGGGTTTTCAGCCCTTCACCTTGATCTGCAGCTTGACGTCGGACGCATGTCCGGCGGCGGCGCGTTCGAAAGCTGCGATCGATTGGCTGAAATCGAAGGTGCCGGTGATCAAAGGCTTCAGGTCGACTTTACCCGAGGCGATCAGCTCCAGCGCGCGGTCAAAAATGTTGGCGTAACGGAAGACGGTCTCGATACGCACTTCCTTGGAGATGGCGCTCGCCACGTCGAACGGCACCGGCTCTACCGGCAGACCGACCAGAACGAAGGCGCCGCCCGGACGCACGAGATCGAACATGCCCTGATAGGCCTTCGGGCTGCCGCTTGCCTCGAACACCACGTCGGCGCCCCAGCCGGAGGTCTGTTCGGCGATCACGTCGGCAAAGGACTGTTCGCGAACATTGACCGGAATGATGCCCGGATATTGCGCGGCGATCTTCAGCTTGTCGGCACTCAGGTCGGAGATGAAGACACGGGCGCAGCCGCCGGCCAATGCCGCCAGCGCCACCATGATACCGATCGGGCCGGCACCGATGACAGCCGCCACATCGCCCGGCTGAATGCGGGCACGGGTTGCCGCCTGCATGCCGATCGCAAACGGCTCGACCATCGCACCTTCCTCGAAGGACACATTGTCGGGCAGCTTGTAGGTGAAGGCCGCAGGGTGGACGGTATAGGGCGCCAACACGCCGTGGATCGGCGGTGTTGCCCAGAAACGTACGTCCGGATCGACATTGTAGAGGCCTAGTTTCGATGCCCGCGACGACAGGTTGGGAATGCCCGGCTCCATGCAGACACGATCGCCGACCTTGAGGTTCTTCACCGCCGAGCCGATCTCGACCACTGTGCCGGCAGCCTCGTGGCCCAGCACCATCGGTTCGCGCAGCACATAGGGGCCGATCGCGCCATGGGTGTAATAATGCACGTCGCTGCCGCAGACGCCGACGGTATCGATCTCGATTTTCACGTCGCCCGGTCCGACCTCCAGCGGAAGATCGATCTCCCTCAGCGACAGTTTACCCTTCTGCTCCAAGACCAGAGCCTGCATGTCTTTTCCTTCCCTATTGCCCGGAACCGCCTGGCCGCCTTTTCGGCGGACCGGCTATGGGGTGTTCATTCCAGCCTCGACAACCATAGCCGCGCAAAAGCCGTCGGGCGACTGGGCGACGGGTTGGAAATGAGAAATATTTCGTGAAAGAAATTTTTGCTCACTTCATTGCCGCGCGATAGAAAGACGCGCCTCGCGCGGCGACCTTCATCTTTATAAATTCGGCGGTAGCAGGCGGCGGACCAGTTCCTATATTGAACCCGGTGCAAGCCGCTTTTATGACGCGATGAGCAAGGACCGATTTCGATGACCGATAAATCCCCCGCCGACAATTTCCCCGCAGGCTACGAACCCTCCAAGGTCTGGACCTGGGAAAAGGGCAATGGCGGCCAGTTTGCCAATATCAACCGGCCGATCGCCGGCCCGACGCAGGAAAAAGAACTGCCGGTCGGAAAACATCCGCTGCAGCTCTATTCGCTCGGCACGCCGAACGGCGTCAAGGTGACGATCCTGCTCGAAGAGCTGCTGGCGGCCGGACATGTCGGCGCCGAATACGATGCCTGGCTGATCAATATCGGCGAGGGCGACCAGTTCGGTTCAGGCTTCGTCGATATCAACCCGAACTCGAAAATTCCGGCGCTGATGGACCATGCGCCGAAGGATGGCGGAAAGCCGATCCGCCTGTTCGAATCCGCTTCGATCATGACCTATCTGGCGGAAAAATTCGGTGCCTTCCTGCCGACAGAGACCCGCTCGCGCGCAGAAACGCTGAACTGGCTGTTCTGGCAGATGGGTTCGGCACCCTTTGTCGGCGGCGGTTTTGGCCATTTTTATGCCTATGCGCCGATCAAGATCAAATATGCGATCGACCGTTACGCGATGGAAACCAAGCGCCAGCTCGACGTGCTCGACCGGCATCTGGCCGACAACCGTTTCATGGCGGGTGAAAATTACACGATCGCCGACATGGCGATCTGGCCGTGGTACGGCAATCTGGCGCTCGGCCAGGTTTACGGCGATGCCGGTGACTTTCTCGACGTTCAGAGCTATACGAACCTGCAGCGCTGGACGGCGGAAGTTTTTGCCAGGCCAGCAGTGAAGCGCGGGCGCATGGTCAATCGGACATCCGGCGAACCGTCCGAACAACTGCGCGAACGTCACGACGCTTCGGATTTCTACACCAAGACGGCCGACAAGGTCGCAAACACTTAAAGGTATCAAGACATGGCAAACCTGCCCGAAATGACCAAACATCGCGGTTTTCCGGGTGGCCTGCCAGGGACTGGAACCCAGTTCACCATCCGCCGCGCCAATCCGAAGGGGGTCACGCCGCTCAAGGCCATCCCCCGCAAGGCGCGGCCGGGCACCAAGGAACACCGCGTCGATGCGGCCTTCCTGCATGCGCTGTGGTTCTATTTCGGCGACGAGCCTTTCGAGCGCGGCAATCTCGATGCCGCGCGCCTCTGCCTTCTGTTCGGCCGTGAAGTGCTGCCGGCGGACAAGGATTTCGATCCCCTGTCCTACGAGTCGCTGCTCGTCATCAACGAAAAGGTCGCCCGCCAGAATTTTCCGGAATCCTTCGACGAGATTTTTGAGGTCTGAGGCAGACCAGTCCGAGCCGGCCTCAGCAAGCTCACATTCTCAGGCGGGCCATGCCGCCTGCAGGCTGCGGGTGCGGGCCACCCAGACGGCGCCTTCCTTGGCATGATGAAAACCGTTGGCAAGCGGAGCTGCGGCGTAAAGCTGCCGCAGTTTCGCAACACCCGCATCCGCATCCACCGTTCCGTCCAGAACCGCACGATGCAGTCTTGCCACCGCCACCATGTCGCAATCCTGCGGCGACAGGCGGAATGAGCGCACACCGGCTTCGACCAGATGATCCAGTTCGCCGAGCAGCGACTGGCAGGCATGCGACACGGTCTGCACGCCGTTGAGCGCCAGAAACGACTGGCGATCGAGCGTGCGCACCGGCAGTCCATCGGGGTCTTCACCGCAGACGAACTGGCAATTATCCTTGATCTTGCCCTTGGAGCGCGCATGGGCGCAGCGGGCGGAAATCGCGAGCGGCATGCGGCCGAAGGCAAAGACCTCGAAATCGATATCTGGGAATTCGGCCACGATTTCCTTTACCGAAGAAAAAGGCAGTTCCGGCGGCAGACAGATGCGGGTCGCTCCGCGGGCAGCGAGCAGCCTTGCGGTCGGCGCGTTATAGACATTGACCAGCGGCCCGATCGTGTGCGGCTTGTCCTTCAGGATCGCCAGCGCCGAGAGGTCGTTGGCTTCCATCAGATGCTCGCTGACCTCGGCCATTTCACGGATCTGCTTGCTCTCACGGTTGAGCGTCACCAGCGCCAGGGTGGACAGGATCACCGTCTTGCCGGCACTTTCCAGACGTTCCACCACCTCGGCCAGATGCGGCTCGATGAAATGCTGGCGCTTCGAACAGACGGTCTCGCCGATCACCACCCGGTCGACCGGCGCTTCATCGGCAATGCGGAAGTGAAAGTCCCGCCACTTTTCCGCATTCCAGAGATAATAGACCGGCCCGAGCGTCAGGCTGGTTTTAGTGGATTGGGTCATGACGCTTATCTCCAGCGTTTCTCGTAGGCGCCGGACGTCGTCTTCTGTCCTTCGCTCATGGTCCGCAGGCGCGCCAGAAGCGGCGCGCGGCGATCCGGCGGGCTGTTCAGCGCCGCCTTCATGGTCGACACGACTTCTGCCACGTAGGCCTTGCCGCGCTGCCGGCCTTCGATCTTCAGGGCTTTCACGCCGGCCGCCTTCAGCGCCTCCAGCTCACCCATCACATCCAGCGAGACCGGATCCTCGAAGGCGTAACCGTTGCTGTCGGCGATATCGAACCGGCCCTTGCAGAGCGTCGGGTAACCGGCCGCCTCGCCTGCCGGAAAGCGGTTGATGGTGAATTCACCGAGTTCGGAAACGAGTTCGCCGCCATCCTTGCGATAGCGCACATGGCTTGCCGGCGAACAGACGCCGTTCATGTTGGGCGATTTTCCGGTTGCGTAGGAAGACAGCGAACAGCGGCCTTCCGCCATGACGCAGAGCCCGCCGAACACGAAGACTTCCATTTCGCAGCGGATATTCTTGCCGATCCGGGCGATGTCGGCGATCGTCAAGGTGCGCGGCAACACGACGCGCTGGGCGTTGAAGGCATCGACGAGGAAATTGATCGCGTCCGGATTGGAGGCGGATGCCTGAACCGAAACATGCAGCCGCTGCTGAGGATATTTTTCCGCCACATGCGCCATCAGGCCGAAGTCGGCGAGGATCAGCGCATCGGCGCCGAGCGCCACGGCATCGGCCGCGCCCTTGTACCAGATCTCCTCAGAACCGGCGCGCATGAAGGTGTTGAGCGCCACGAAGGTCTGCGTGCCTTTCCGTTTGGCATAAGCGATCGCTTCCCTCAGCTCTTCGCGGGAAAAATTCAGGCCGGGGAAATTGCGGGCATTGGTTTCATCGCGAAAACCGCAATAGACGGCATCGGCACCGGCGTCGACCGCCTCGTGAAAGGCTGCCGGCGTGCCAGCGGGGCAGATCAGTTCCATGCTGCGGCTTCTCCTGCGGGCCTGTTTTGATCCTTCAGCGCACGGTCACGGATCTCGCCGATCACCCGCCTTGCAAGGGGTGCCAGCGGACCGGCAAGTTTCGCCAGATCCTTCTGCAGATCGATATTGCTGGCATCGAGCGCGTTGCGCATGGCCAGCATCGCCTCCATGTCTCCCGTCACCGAAAGATCGCGGGAGAAGAACAGCGCATCGCCATCGCAACGCCCTTCCATCAGGCCTAAAAGCAGGAAAAGCGGCGCTTCGGTCACGGCATCCGCCTCGATTTCCACCGGCTTGCGGAGCACCGATATTTCTTCCCTGCCCGGCACGACGACGAAGGCCAGCGGCAGATCGGTCGGCAGGAAGGCGAAGCGCTTTTGCCGGTGTTCGTCCAGCCGCTCGAAAAGCCCCGGATGGGCCTTGGCAATGCGGCCGAACATCAGCCTGCAAATCCGCTCGATCAACGGGATCGGGATCATGTGAAGTGGCGCGGAAAGAATGGGCGGTATCAGCATGGGCGGACGACATTTTTCGTTTCAGGGTCGTGGGAGGTTAAATCCCCGGTCCGCAAAACCACTTGAGCTATGACAAGGACGTTGGCAAAATCTCTCGGCACAGAAAGGCATGACCCAACACACCGCATCCGCCCGCGCCCTGACCCCGGCCCTTCGGCGCCATGACGACCTGCAGCATTTCGCCCGGGAACTCGAAAATCGCGGCTTGTTGAAGCGGATTTCCCGGCCGGTCAGCCTTGTGTACGAGGTCACCGAAATACACCGTCGCGTGCTCGCCGATGGCGGTCCGGCCCTATGGTTCGAACGGCCGATCGATGCTGATGGCAACGAGGTTCCGATACCGCTTCTTGCCAACCTGTTCGGCACACGCGAGCGGATCGAACTCGGATTCGGGCTGGAGCCGGGCAGGATCGGCGATCTGGCAAAGCTTCTCGGAGACCTGCGCGAGCCAAAACCTCCGGCATCGCTGAAGGACGCAATGGGCAAGCTGCCGATGCTGCGTTCAGCCCTGTCGCTCGGCGTGCGCCGTCAGACCAGCTGGGCGCGCAGCCAGGAGCAGCTTCTGATCGGAGACGAGATCGATCTCGGCAGGCTGCCGATCCAGTGGTGCTGGCCGGGCGAACCCGCNNGACCTGGCCGCTCGTCGTCACCCGCGGCTTCGAGGACGAGAACGATGTCAATCTCGGCGTCTACCGGATGCAGAAACTCGGCCGCGACCGGCTGATCATGCGCTGGCTTGCGCATCGCGGCGGTGCGGGACACCACCGGCAATGGCAGAAGGCGGGGCAGGACACGCCGGTCGCGATTGCCATCGGCGCCGACCCGCAGACCATTCTATCGGCCGTCATGCCCTTGCCGGAAGGCATGAGCGAACTTTCCTTCGCCGGAGTGCTCCGCCGCCGCCGCAGCCGCGTCGTGAAAGCCAAAACCCAGCCTCTCTACGTTCCGGCCAATGCGGAAATCATCATCGAAGGCACGGTCTCGGCATCCGAAATGGCCGATGAGGGCCCATATGGCGACCATACCGGCTATTACAATGCCGTCGATCGTTTCCCGGTCATGCAAGTGACCGCGATCACCATGCGCAAGAAACCCGTCTATCTGTCGACCTATACCGGCCGGCCGCCGGATGAACCGTCCGTCATGGGCGAGGCGATGAACGAGCTTTTCATTCCGCTGGTGAAAAAGCAGTTTCCCGAAATCGTTGACCTGTGGCTGCCGCCGGAAGCCTGTTCCTACCGCGCCATCGTCGTGTCGATCGACAAGCGGTATCCCGGCCAGGCACGGCGGATCATGCTCGGCCTCTGGTCGATGCTGCCACAGTTCAGCTACACGAAACTGATCATCGCTGTCGATCCGGACATCAATGTGCGCCACTGGCCGGATGTCATCTGGGCGTTGTCGACCCGCTTCGACGCCTCGCGCGACATGGTCGTGCTCGACAACACGCCGATCGACTATCTCGACTTTGCCTCGCCGAAACACGGCCTCGGCGGCAAGCTCGGTCTCGATGCAACCGACAAGATCGGCGCCGAAACCGACCGCGAATGGGGCCGGGTTCTCGCCATGACACCCGAAGTCAAGGATCGCGTTTCCGCCATGTGGAGCGAACTCGGCCTTGGTCCCTTCGGAGAAAAGGCGTGAAGCGCGTCGTGCTCGGCGTCGCCGGTGCTTCAGGCGTTGCAATCGCGCTGAGAATCTGCGAACTGCTTTCCCGCCTGCCGGATGTGGAACTGCATCTCGTGGTGTCGGAGGCGGGAAAACGGACTGTCGCCCACGAACTCGGGCCGGATGCGCTTGATAGCCTAACCCAGTTCGCACGATATAATTACCCGACTAATGATATTGGCGCAACGCTCGCCAGCGGCTCGTTCAAAACCGCGGGCATGATCGTCGCCCCCTGCTCCATGCGATCACTCGCCGCCATTGCCACCGGCCTTTCGGACAATCTTCTCACGCGCGCCGCAGACGTGCATCTGAAGGAACGGCGCAAGCTGATCCTGATTGCTCGCGAAACACCGCTGCATCTCGGCCATCTGCGCAACATGGTCGCGGTCACCGAAATGGGCGCTACGATCATGCCCCCGGTACCCGCCTTCTACCGACGCCCGGAAACGATCGCGGATATCGTCACCCACATCGCCGCCCGCGCCATCGATCAGCTGGATCTCGGGCAACCCCCTCTTGCTGTCGAATGGGGCGGCAATGCCTGAGGCGAACGCGCGGACACAAGCGCCTTTCGACTATTTCCGCATCGCCTTTTTCCTCGCCGCACTTACCGCGATCCGCGCGATCGCCTCCCCGTCGGAAATCTGGCAGGGCGACTATTCCCGTCATGCCAACGAGCTGATCTTCGGTTTCATGCTGGTGCAGCTGTTCGGCTTCATGCTGAAAGCGCTGCCGCGCTGGGTCGGCCGGCCGATCCTTGCGCCGTCGCTGATCCGACTGTTCTTGGCTGCCCAGGCGCTCGCCTTTCTGCTCGGCCTGCATGGTCTCGCTCTCGGTGCGCAGCTGCGGTCCATTGTCGGCCTTGCGGCTGTCGCAGCCCTTTCCATCACGGCTATCCGGGCGCGTGCGATCCAGGCTTTTCCGTTGCTCGCGCTGGCCGCAGCCCATGCCGGCACCGGCATTGTTGCTGCCTTCGATCTCTGGCCGGGCGCCACCATGCTCGGCTTCTGCCTGATCCTTGCTATCTGTTTCGAGGTCGGCAACCGCATCTTTCCGATGGTGATCGATTCGGGCCGCACGCGCGACGGGCGGCCATCAAGACCGCTCCCGCCTCGGTGGCTTTCACTGACCCAACGGATCACCAGCCTTCTGACACTGCTGTTATGGGCCTTCGAGCTTCCCTATGCGCTCCCCGCCGCACTGGCAGGTATCAGCGGGATGATATGGCTTGCCCGTATCGCGCCGTGGCACGCCTTCCACTATGGCGGCGTGCGCTTCATGACCTTCGCCATGGTCGCCAAACGTGTCGGCTTCCTGCTTCTGGCGGTTCAGGCACTGCCTCAAAGCACGATGCCGATTGCGGTGCCGCAACATGCGCTGGCGATCGGCGGGCTTGCGTCGCTTGCCGTCGCCATCGCCACATCGATGGTCAGAAAACGCAATGGCCAATCCTTTCAGCGCTCCTTCCTCGGCACGACAACCTATCTTTCCCTTGCCGGCGCGCTTGCGCTGCGTGTCGGCTATGCGTTCTTTCCCGAACAAGGACTGCTTCACGCCGCACAGGCCTTCTGGATCGCGGGCTTCGGCGGTTATGCCGTGCTCGTCTTGCGTCGGCGCAACACGCCCAACTGTTCGCATTGATTTCGGGTTCGCTTATTGAGACGATAGGCAGACGGTGCTCGACCTGCGACGGCGCCAAAGAGGAGTTGAACACGATGCCGCTCCCATTCTTCCTGCAGATGGCAAAACTGCCAGATCCCTTCGCCTGGCTGAAACTTCGATGGCTCCGCAGATGGACCGACCGGCAAAAGGCGCGGGATGCCATCCTTCACAATTCCCGCAAGCTGAAGCTGACACCCGAGGAAGCACGCCGCGATCATTGGGAAATGTTGCGCTTTCTGGCGCTCAATGCGCTTCTCGGCATTTTCATCGGTATCGGCGTCGGCCTCGCCCTTGTCGCGCTCGATATCGGCGGCTTGCGCGGGCTGATCATGCGCGCGTCCAACCCGATCCTGCCGCTTTTCCTGGTCCTCGTGCCCTTCGCCTCCCTGTTCGGCGGAGCCGCTGCCGCATCGGCCATTCTCACGCTTCCCTATGAGAGCAAGTTTCAGGAAGAGCAGAAGGACAGGTCCGAGGACGATCCTTCATTCCGGTGAAGCTCCGATAGGCCCACGATCGGCACAAAGGGTGGGTTCCTTGACGCAAATCAGCTATCGGTCCCTGACCACTGATTTCAGGCACGTATGGAAACCTCGCTCTACCCTCCCGTCAAACAGTTCCTCGAATCCTGCGGCTATTCCGTCAAGGGCGAGATCGGCGGCTGCGATATTGTCGGCCTGAGCGAGGGTGACCCGACCGTCGTGGTCGTCTGCGAGCTTAAACTCAGCTTCAATCTCGAACTGATCCTGCAGGCGATCGATCGGGCAGCCGCTGCCGACGAAGTCTGGATTGCCGCCCGCGTCTCGGCAAAAGGCCGGGGCCGGGAAGCCGACAAACGTTATCGAGACCTCTGCCGGCGGCTCGGCATCGGCATGCTTGGGGTTTCCGATGCCGGCGAGGTCAGCATTCTCGTCAGCTCCGTCTCGCCGATGCCGCGCACCAACCCGAAACGCCGCACGAAACTCATCAAGGAACACCGCAAACGCCTGGGCGACCCGGCACTCGGCGGATCGACGAAGGTCCCGATCATGACCGCCTACCGCCAGCAGGCGCTGGCCT
This sequence comes from Neorhizobium sp. UBA7851, assembly GCA_002500765.1. Taxonomy (GTDB): domain Bacteria; phylum Pseudomonadota; class Alphaproteobacteria; order Rhizobiales; family Rhizobiaceae; genus Neorhizobium. The sequence goes on along the minus strand of DLSX01000151.1, from coordinate 3,538 downwards.
GCGCGGTCGCACTCATTGAAGGACCGCTCCGGCCGCGCGATCTGAAGGCAATCACGCCCAGGGCCGGTGCGATGCTGCGCGACAATTATTACGGCTGGTTCGAAAAGATCGACAAGGGTGTCTATGGCTTGAGCGAGAGTGGGATGAAGGCAGTCGGGCATTGGGAAATTTCTGCCGGGGTCCGCCCCTCACCCTAACCCTCTCCCCCGCACGCGGGGCAAGGGGACGTGCCCTGCTCGACGCTGGAGAGTTGTGGAGAGGCGGCGGCTTGTGTCCTTCTCCCCGTCAGAACGGGGGTCCGGAGGACGGGACGGGGCAAGCGACCCGTCCCCGGTTGGTGCCGGCAGGCGGATGAGGGGCAGCTCGCAGAAGCGAGCTTTTCCATCCTCCAACGCATCCAGACGTGCCTCCACGGGGATGAAAACGCCCGCCGCCTCAACAAAAACAACCCCTTACATGAAACTCCATCCCCGCCCACCAAACTTGTGCCTACAATCTCCCCGTTCCGTCACGGATACACCGGCAGGCGTGCCGGCGAGGCGGAACCGGTTCCGGTGGTGAAGGGACGACGTGAGCCGTCGCCATCGGGGTCTGCGGAAAATGGTCTCCCTCCGGCGACACGGGGGAAGCGGCAAGGCTTCGGACCGGCCTGCCGCTTCCGATGCCCGAACGGCGCGTCGGATGTGCCTGTGCGGCACACATGGTGGCCTGAAGGATGGTTTCGCCGGGCTTCGACCAAGTCCGTCCGCGAAAGCGGAAAACCCGGCGGTAAAGGATCATCCGGCAAGGCCACGGCAGAGGGACCGGAGTCGTGGATAAAAACTGCCGAACGGGGCGCTGAGAGGTGTCACCTATAAACTAAACTCAAGAGGCAGCTTTCAGCGCCCCGTCCGAGTTCTATATTGATCATCACGGCGTTTGAAAAAACGCGCGTGAACGAAACCGCATGTTCAGGAGGAAACCGGTGTCGGACAACAGCTCGAAGACCCATCAGCAGGCCAACAGGGATGATTGGGAAAAGCTTGCCGAAAAGGAACTGAAGGCATCGCCCGAGACGCTGACCTGGCATACGGCGGAAGGTATAGACATCAAGCCGCTCTACACGGCGGACGATCTTCAAGGCATAGAGCATCTCGATACGATGCCGGGCATCAAGCCGTTCGTGCGCGGCCCGCGCGCCACCATGTATGCCGGAAGGCCCTGGACGATCCGCCAATATGCCGGTTTCTCCACCGCGGAAGCCTCCAACGCATTCTATCGCCGCAATCTCGCCGCCGGGCAAAAGGGACTTTCCGTCGCCTTCGATCTGGCCACCCATCGCGGTTACGACAGCGATCATCCGCGCGTCGAGGGCGATGTCGGCAAGGCGGGGGTTGCAATCGACAGTGTCGAGGACATGAAGATCCTGTTCGACGGCATTCCGCTTAAGGACATGTCCGTCTCGATGACGATGAACGGCGCGGTCATTCCGATCCTTGCCTCCTTCATCGTCGCCGGCGAAGAGCAGGGATGCGCGCGCTCGGAGCTTTCAGGTACGATCCAGAACGACATCCTGAAAGAGTTCATGGTCCGCAACACCTATATCTACCCGCCCGAACCCTCGATGCGGATCGTTGCCGACATCATCGAATATACGGCAAAGGAAATGCCGCGTTTCAACTCCATCTCGATTTCCGGCTACCACATGCAGGAAGCGGGTGCGACGCTGGTGCAGGAGCTGGCCTTCACGCTTGCCGACGGGCGCGAATATGTGCGGGCGGCACTGGCCAAGGGCCTCAATGTCGATGATTTCGCCGGGCGCCTGTCGTTCTTTTTCGCCATCGGCATGAACTTCTTCATGGAAGCGGCAAAACTCAGAGCCGCGCGCCTGCTCTGGTCGCGGATCATGGAGGAGTTCGAGCCGAAAAAGGCATCTTCGCTGATGCTTCGAACCCATTGCCAGACATCCGGTGTCTCGCTGCAGGAGCAGGATCCCTATAACAACGTCATCCGCACGGCCTATGAGGCGCTGTCTGCCGTTCTCGGCGGAACCCAGTCGCTGCATACCAATGCGCTGGACGAGGCGATGGCGCTGCCGACCGATTTTTCCGCCCGCATCGCCCGCAATACCCAGCTGATCCTGCAGCACGAGACCGGCGTGACCAAGGTCGTCGATCCGCTGGCCGGCTCCTATTATGTCGAAAGCCTGACCAACGAGCTGGCTGAAAAGTCCTGGGCGCTGATCGAGGAGGTCGAGGCTTTGGGCGGCATGACCAAGGCTGTCGCCGATGGCCTTCCGAAGCGGCTGATCGAAGAGGCGGCAACGCTGCGCCAGGCTAAGGTCGACCGGGCCGAAGACGTCATCGTCGGCGTCAACAAGTTCCGGCTCGAAAACGAGGACGATATCGACATCCTGGCGATCGACAATTCGGCCGTGCGCAAATCGCAGATCGAGCGGCTGGAAAAGGTTCGCCGACAGCGCGATCCGAAACGGGTCGAGGAGACGCTGGCCGCTCTTTCGGAAGTAGCGAAATCCGGCGCCGGCAACCTGCTGGAAGCCGCGGTCGAGGCCGCGCGGGCGCGCGCCACCGTCGGTGAAATATCCGATGCGATGCGCCAATCCTTCGGCGATCATGCCGCCGTGCCGGAAGTGGTGGGCGATATCTACGGTCCGGCCTATAGCGACGACCCGGAATACAGGACAATTGTAAGCCGGCTATCCGATTACGGGAAGACGACCGGCAAACCGAAGATTCTCGTCGCCAAACTCGGCCAGGACGGCCATGACCGTGGCGCCAAGGTGATTGCATCGGCCTTCGGCGATATCGGTTTCGAGGTTCTCGCCGGCCCGCTGTTCCAGACGCCGGAGGAAACAGCCGATCTGGCGGTGAAGGAAAAGGTGCAGGTCGTCGGCATGTCGTCGCTTGCCGCCGGCCACCGGACGCTTGCACCGCAACTGGTCGAGGCGTTGAAGGCCAAGGGCGCGGACAAGGTCATCGTCGTCGTCGGCGGGGTCATCCCGCGGCAGGATTACGAGTACCTGCTGGAAAACGGTGTCGCCGCCGTGTTCGGGCCCGGCACCAATGTTCTCGATGCGGCGAACTCGATCATCGACCTGCTCGAAGGAAAAAGGAGAAATGCGGTCGCCTGACGGTTCAGGCGCCAACGAAGCTCTTGCGGAAAACCAGCTGGGGGATGACCCGCTCACAGGCGCGCGGTTCGTCCGGGTTCTGCTGGCGCCGGTCGAGAAGCGTCACGGCGCGCGCTGCGATCGCGGCCGGGTCCTGGCGGAAGGTGGTGAGGCCATAGCTCAGCCATGCCGCTTCCGGCACGTCGTCAAAGCCGATCAGCGCAACGTCATCCGCTATCGTGAGGCCGAAATCCTGACGGATCACATCCATCGCGCCGAATGCCAGAAGGTCATTGGCGCAGAAGATCGCGTCTGGTCGCTCATCTTCGGCAAACAAGGTGCGCGCCGCACTGACGCCGCCGTCATAGTCGGAATCGCGGCCATGGGCGATGCGCACCTCAAATCCCGAAGCGTGGGCGGCGGCAACGA
>DLSX01000150.1:480-5488 GCA_002500765.1 Neorhizobium sp. UBA7851 | reverse complement strand
GTCACGCTCTTCATCGCGGCTTCCACGATCGTTTCGCGCTGGTAGCCCGAGCGGCCGACAGTCTTGCGGTCGCGTTGCCGGTCCTGATCGTCGTTACCGCCACCGAAGCCCGGTAAGGTCCAACCGGTCGTCTCGCCGGAACCGGCAGGCGGCGCAGGATCAAGTTCATCCTTCGCGTTTCTGGCCGCAGCCGCATCGGCCGCCTGCTTGGCGCGCGAAGCGAGGATTTCGAAGGCGCTTTCGCGGTCGATATCCTCGTCATAGACACCGAGAACCGGGCTGCGGTCCATGATCCCTTGACGCTCTGCATCGGTAAGCGGCCCGATCCGGCCCGATGGTGGGCGGACCAGCGTCCGTTCAACCATGGAAGGCGCCCCCTTGGCTTCCAGCGTCGAGACAAGCGCCTCGCCGGTGCCGAGCTGGGTGATCGCCGTCGCGCAATCGAAATCCGGGTTCGGACGGAACGTGTCGGCAGCCGTCTTCACCGCCTTCTGCTCGCGCGGCGTATAGGCTCTGAGAGCGTGCTGCACCCGGTTTCCGAGCTGGGCCAGCACCGTTTCCGGCACGTCGAGCGGGTTCTGGGTAACGAAATAGACGCCAACGCCCTTGGAGCGGATCAGGCGCACCACCTGTTCCACCCGGTCGATCAGGATTTTTGGCGCTTCGTCGAACAGAAGATGCGCCTCGTCGAAGAAGAAGACCAGCTTCGGCTTGTCCGGGTCGCCCACTTCCGGCAGTTCCTCGAACAACTCGGACAAGAGCCACAGAAGGAAGGTCGCGTAGAGCCGCGGGTTCATCATCAGCTTGTCGGCGGCCAGAATGGAGATTTGGCCGTAACCGTTATTCGGGTTCACCCGCATGATGTCGGAAATCTTCAGCGCCGGCTCGCCGAAGAAATGTTCGGCACCCTGCTGTTCCAGCACCAGAAGCGCACGCTGGATCGAACCGACGGATGCCTTGGAGATCAGCCCGAATTCCTTGGAAAGCTCCGTCGCATTCTCCGCCATGTAGTTGAGCAGCGAGGTCAAGTCCTTCAGGTCGAGCAGCGGCAGGCCGGCCTTGTCGGCCAGCTTGAAGGCGATGTTCAGCACGCCTTCCTGCGGCTCGGATGCATTCATCAGCCGGGCCAGCAGAAGCGGTCCCATCTCGGCGATCGTGGTGCGCACCCGATGGCCTTTTTCGCCATAGATGTCCCAGAAGATCACCGGAAAGGCTTCGAAGTCATAATCCTGGAAGCCGATCTGCTCGGCACGTTTCAGAAGGAAATCCTTGGATTCTCCCTTGGCCGCAACGCCGGAAAGATCGCCCTTGATGTCGGCGGCGAAAACCGGGACGCCGGCCTTGGAAAAGCCTTCCGCCAGAACCTGCAGCGTCACCGTCTTGCCGGTGCCGGTGGCCCCGGTCACGAGGCCGTGGCGGTTGCCGAATTTCAGGTCCAGATATTCAGCCTTGTTCAGCGTGTCGTCCGGCTTGCGGCTGCCGCCGATGAAGAGCTTACCCGTCTCGTCAGTCATGCAACTCTGCGCTCCCTCGCGGCGTTTGTTCTCAAATGCTTATACGGCGGGCTTTGGCGGGCGGCAACGATTTCCCGAGGCCCCGAGCGATCAGATCACGCGAAAGCGAGGGCCATATGACGACGAGCGGCAACCTGCTGGAGAATGACGCCGAACATCTCGGCAAAGGCCGGATTTCTCAGCCGCATCAGGGTAGGGGAAGGGAAGCCGATACGCCCGCCGAAATCCCGGCCCGCGGGTTGAGGGATGTCTTCTGGCGTATCGTCTCCGGCGTGATGGAAGACAGGGTCACGCTGATTGCGGCCGGCGTCACCTATTATCTGCTTCTGGCCCTCTTTCCCGCCGCAAGCGTGCTCGTCTCTCTTTACGGATTGCTGGCCGATCCCGCGGCGATCGCCGACCGCATCGCCTCGCTGGCCTCCGTCATGCCGGCCGATGCGCTCGACATCTTTCTCAATCAGGTGAGGGCGCTGTCGGCGGAACGCGGCGCCACCTTGTCGGCAGGTCTTGTCGGCGGTTTGGCTTTGGCTCTGTGGAGCGCCAATAACGGCATCAAGGCTCTGTTCGATGCGATGAATGTTGCCTATCGCGAAAAGGAAAAGCGCAGCATCGTCCGCCTCAATCTCGTCTCGCTCGCCTTCACCTTCGGCGCCTTCATGATCGCCATCGTCATCCTGTTTTCGATGGGTATCGTGCCGGCGGTGCTGAACTATTTCTGGCTGGATCGCTGGGCCGAAATGATCATTCGTGTCGCCCGCTGGCCGATCATGATGCTGTTCGTCGGCATCGGCATCATGGCGCTTTACCGGTTCGGCCCAAGCCGCGAGCCTGCCAAGGTCCGATGGCTCACCTGGGGCGCCGTCTTCTCCACGCTTCTCTGGTTCGCCGCCTCCCTCGGCGTCTCCTTCTATCTCTCCAACATCGCCAACTACAACGCGACCTACGGCACATTGGGCGCGCTGATCGGTTTCATGGTCTGGACATGGATATCAGCCATCATCGTCATCGTCGGGGCGGAGATCAACGCTGAACTGGAGCACCAGACGACGCGCGATTCGACCACCGGGCGGCCGCGGCCGATGGGAGAGCGTGGTGCCTATATGGCCGATACGCTGGGAGAAACGAGGGATTGATCGACATCCGCGATTAAGGGCTTGCACTGCCATCCTCGGGTCGCGAATAACAGTGTTCCAATCTCTTGTCATGGCTGGCCTTGCCATGACTGAATGTGTATGACTTTGACGTCAACGTCAGATTTTGAGGAGAAACTCCTGATGAACGAACTGGTTTCCCGCGTCGCCGATAGCGTCGGCATCACGCCCGATGTGGCCGAAAAGGCGATCGGCATGATGCTCGGCTTCCTGCAGCGCGAGGCCGATGATGGCGCGGTGGCAAGGATGATCGAAGCGATCCCCGGCGCACCGGAACTGGTTGCGCAGTTCAACGGCGAAGGCGCTGGCGGCGGCGGTCTGCTTGGCGGCCTGATGGCAAGTTTCGGCGGCGGAGTCATGGCGCTCGGCCAGCAACTGATGGCCCAGGGCCTCGGCATGGGCGAAATTACGGCACTTGCCAAGGAAACCATGGCCGTTGCCCGCGAACATGCCGGCGACGAAGTGGTCGACACCGTGATCGCCTCGGTGCCCGGCCTTTCCCAGTTCGTCTGACCTTTCGGACGGGATCAACAAAAAAAGCCGCCGGTTCTTGTGTCCGGCGGCTTTTTTAGTCGGGTGGCCAATCGGGGGAATGCCACGTCGAGTGGGCAGGGGTATGCCCGGCCGAAGATTTGCTTCTGGCCATCGCCGGGTGATCTGGGAAATGGCGACAGGATGAATATACATTAGACTAATCTAATTTACAAGCATGGATTGTAGTGGTCGTGAACTTCGTGTCAGGCCTCGTTTCGATTGCGATCATTCTCATTGACTTTCTGATCGGGCAGGCCCATGTGACGCTCGAAGCGACGGCCCGTCCGGGCGTCGCTCTTTCAAAGGACAACCGAGATGAACCCCGACAGTCGAAGTTCGACGTCAACAGATAGACCTGCCGCTTCGGGGCTCTGATCCGTTCTCTCGGTGATGTGCTCCGAGGACCATATGGTCCGAAAAGGAGCCGTCATGCTGCGCATCCACGCCTATGACCTTGACCGCCTTGTACCCGCAGCCTTTGATGAACAGTCCGAGGGCGAAAATGCCGTTGCGCAGACGGAGCCCCAATTCACGGAACGTGCTCCCTCGGTCGTCTGGTACGACCTGATCAGCCCGACGGCCGAAGAGGAGCGCGAGGTCGGAAAATGCCTCGGCATCGTCGTGCCGACCATGGACGAGATGGAGGATATCGAGCTTTCCGCCCGCCTGTATCAGGAGGACGGTGCCGAGTTCATGACCATGACCGTGCTGACGCGGCCTGATGCCGGAACGCCGATCAAGGTGCCGGTTACCTTCATCATCAAGGGGTCGATCCTCGTCACCGTGCGTCATGCCGAACCGCGCCCTTTCGATGCCTTCATGGCGCGCGCCCGCAAGGCGAACGGCCTCGGCACCCATACCGCCACCGGCGAGCTGATCATGAGCGGCCTGGTCGAGGCGATCATCGACCGCATGGCCGACACGCTGGAACGGCTCGGCGCCGATATCGACCAGATCTCGCGCGATGTCTTCGAAGCCAAGGCCTCGAAAGCCAACAAGAAGCAGCGCGACCTGCAGGAGCTCATCCGCGCCATCGGCCAGAAGGGCGAGTTCATCACCGTCGTGCGCGAAAGCCTCGTCAGCGTTTCCCGTGTCGTCGCCTATTACGCGGCGCTGGATGGCGTCGATCGCAAGCTGTCGAAGGAAGTCCGCCAGCGCCTGAAACTGCTGCAGCGGGACGCCACCTCGCTTGGCGATCACTCTGCCTTCATGTCGAACAAGATCAACTTCCTGCTCGATGCGACGCTCGGCCTGATCAATCTGGAGCAGAACCAGATCATCAAGATCTTCTCCGTCGCCTCGGTCATGTTCCTGCCACCGACCTTGGTCGCCTCCGTCTACGGCATGAACTTCGCCGCCATGCCGGAACTGCAATGGCAATACGGCTACCATTCGGCCATCGGCCTGATGGTCTTCTCGATGGCCGTTCCCTACCTCTATTTCAAGCGCAAGGGCTGGCTGTAACACGATCTGGAAACGAAGAAGGCGGGGCATCGCTGCCCCGCCTTCTCTTGTCTGGATGGCTTTGAACCATTCGGCTCAGAATTCTTCCCAACTGTTCTGCGCCACCGCGGCATTGCCGGAAAACGCGCCTGCGACCTTGCGTGCGAGCGAGCGTGCCGGCGAAGCGGCCGGCGCATCGGTCCTTGCGGCCGGACGAACGGCTGCCGGAGCCTGACCGTCGGCCAGCTTGAACTGGGCGAGCAACGAATTCAGCGAGGCAACTTCGCGGGCCAGGCTATGGCTGGCGGCGGTGGATTCTTCCACCATCGCAGCGTTCTTCTGCGTGTCCTGGTCCATCTGGTTGAC
>DLSX01000150.1:0-179 GCA_002500765.1 Neorhizobium sp. UBA7851 | reverse complement strand
ATATCGTCGATCACGCCGATAATGTTGCCGATCTCGCCGGAAGACTTTTCGATCTCCTCCATCGCCTGGACGGCGCTCTGGACGATCTCGCCGGACTTTTCCGCGCCCTGGCGGGTGCGGGCAACCAGCGAACCGGCTTCGGAGGCGCGCTTGGCGGCGTCCTTCACCGTGGTGGTGAT
>DLSX01000078.1 GCA_002500765.1 Neorhizobium sp. UBA7851 | reverse complement strand
TTCCGGCACGATGGCCGTCTCCGGCGCCCGGTTGCGATGGACAAGCCGAACCAGTGTCGGCCTCGTGAGCTGGCTGTCCAGCGTCATCGCATCCTGCACCAGGCCGGGGTCGATCACATCGATGAAAGGCAGCCGCAGAAGCCGGGCGATCGCACCGTAATAGGCTTCTTCGCGCACCTCGCCCGAACGCAAAAGCTCGGCCTCGATCGATGTGCCGTGGCAGAATGCCCGCGCGCGCATCCGGGCGATCAGCGGCTTTGAAAAACCCAGAGCCGCAAGCGCCTTGGCCTCTGCTTCCGGAAAATCCGGATCAGCCCTTCGGCATGGTTCTTCGCCATCGCGCTGGTGGCTCGATGGGCCGCTGCCTTGCCCGCCATTGGCAGGTTCATCGTCACAGATCGCCGATCCCTGCGGCGGATATTCCCCGAAGCGCATGGTTCTGTTACACCGTCTCGAAGGAGCGAACCGATAGGGGCGCCCCGGCCTGTCCCGCACACGATCATAATGAGGCACCGGATGATTACATCCCCAGTTTGGCGGGGGGCGCGCGATCTCTTTGCGGCCTTGATGATGATGACGGCCTTGTCTGCTGCACCCGCAAAGGCGCTTGCCGCCGATGAGGCGGACACATTGCCGCTGATGTTCGATGCCCGCGAGCGCCTGGCTCGCCCCGATCTGTCGACCATCGTGCGTCTGCGCATTCTCACGACGGTCGATTTTCCGCCCTTCAATTTCACCGATCAGACCGGCCGCCTCTCGGGTTTCAATGTCGATCTTGCGCGGGAAATCTGCGCCGAGCTGAAGCTCGAGGCCAAATGCCAGATCCAGGCCCTGCCTTTCGACGAACTGGAAAAGACGCTTGAGGCCAATGGCGGTGAAGCGGTCATGGCGGGTATTGCGGTCAGCCCGCAGAGACGGGAGCGTTTCCTGTTCTCACGGCCCTATATCGGCATTCCGGCGCGTTTCGCGAAAAACCGCTCTGTCGACATTCCCGGCAATACCGCAGCAGCTCTTGCCGGCCGTCGGGTCGGGGTGGTCAAGGAAACAGCGCATGAGGCGATGCTGAAGGCATTTTTCCCCGGTATCACCGCAGTCCCTTTCGAAAACGATGCCGAGATGACGGTGTCCCTGAAAGACAAAAAGGTCGATGCGATCTTTTCCGATGGCCTGAGGCTTCCCTTCTGGGTCTCCAGCGAGGCCTCGGAAAAATGCTGCGCACTTTTCGATGGCCCCTATCTTTCCGAAAAATTTCTGGGCGAAGGCCTGTCGGTCATGGTCCGCCGCACGGATCCGACCCTGGTCCTGGCTTTCGATCAGGCGCTTGCCGAACTGTCGCGTAACGGCAGGCTGCAGGATCTCTATCTGCGCTACTTTCCGAACGGGCTTTATTGACAGCCTGGGAATTTGTTCCTGCCGGGGGATGCCGAACAGGCGGATCCTACTGGCTTGCCCAGATGATCCGGGCCATCCATTCCACATCGGAAAGGTCGAAAGCCCGGTTGGGATGTTCCGGGTTGAGCGACATCACCTCGACGCTTTTCGGGCTCTGGCGTGCCAACACCTTGGCCATCACCTCGCCCTCGCGGGTTTTCAGCACGATGCGGTCGCCCCGTCTTACCTGCGCACCCGGCTCAACGATCAGTACGTCGCCGTCACGATAGAGCGGCATCATCGATTCCCCCTGCACTTCGAGCGCATAGACGCCCACCTTGCGTGATGGGTCGGCCGGAAATTCGACCACGTCCCAGCCTTGCCCGGCAGGAAAACCGCCGTCGTCGAAAAAGCCGCCTGCACCCGCCTGGGCAAAGCCGAGCAGTGGAATATTGCTGGCCTGAGGCGGAAAATTGCCGTCCGGGATCTGGCTGCGTCCGCCAGCCGGCAGATAACTCATGAACTGGTCGATCGTCGCGCCCGTCGCGTCGAGCACCTTCGAGATCGATTCCGTCGATGGCCAGCGCAACCGTCCATCAGGCCCCAGCCGTTTCGATCGGTTGAACGACGTCGGATCCAGTCCTGCTCGTCTCGCAAGTCCCGAGGGCGTCAGTTGGTGACGTTCGGCAAGCCTGTCGATCGCGTTCCATATGGCGTCATGTGACAGCATCGTCGCCCGTGCCCCGGTCTTTGCCCGGCCCCACTCCATACCCCGCATCGGCGGGGCGACATGAAACCTTCGATCAGAGGTGATGCGCCTGGCTTGTCAGCTCGAGCGCCATGCCGGAAAACCTCCCCGGCCGGGTGATTTTAGCCGAAGGTCAAGGGCGCGTAAAGGAATAAAATCCTTCCCGGATGCCTTACGCCACCATGGCCATGTTGATCTTGCCGAGCTTGATCACCGCTTGGGTGCGGCTGTCGACGTTGAGCTTCAACAGGATCGCCGAGACATGCGCCTTGATCGTGGCTTCCGACACGCCGAGTTCATAGGCGATCTGCTTGTTCAGCAGGCCTTCCGCAAGCATGGTCAGCACCCGGTTCTGCTGCGGTGTCAGGGTCTTCAGCCGGTCGAGGATTTCGATCAGCACCGGATCGTCTTCCGTCTGGCCGCTCTCGTTGCCGGGTGTGAAAATCCCGCCGTCGAGCACGGTTTTGACCGCATTGCGGATGTCGTCGAGGCCGGACGATTTCGGGATGAAGCCAGAAGCGCCGAGTTCGATCGAGCGGCGCACAGTGCCATTGTCGTCGGTTGCCGAAACGATGACGATCGGAAGCGCCGAATATTGCGCCCTCAGCGTCATCAGCCCCGAAAACCCGCTGACGCCCGGCATGGCAAGATCGAGCAGCATCAGGTCGGCATCCGGGTGTTCGTCGGCGGCCTTGAGCGCGGCGCAAAACTCGCCGCATTCGATGATGGTGACATCCTCCGCCATGGCCTGAAGCGTCTGCACGAGCGCGCCGCGAAACAGGGGATGATCGTCTGCGATGATGATTGTGAGTGTCTGCATTCCCACGCCTCCTCCCAAAGGCATAGTTGTGCTGGGATGAAAATCCCGGGCCCTCCTCAAGGCCTGCGTCAATTTGTAACGCCGTTGAAAGGCAGAAACAAGAGTGCCTTTGCCCCGCTGCACATCTTGTGCGAGCAGGGCATCGTGCAATCCGTATCGCGTCTGCGACAGCTTCGAGCAGGCACGTCCATGTCGTAATGTGCCGTAAGGTGATTGGCCTCAGGTGCGGTCGGGTTGCGGCGCCAGGTTCGGCTCGCCGGTAAATTCACGCACGATACCCATGAAGGTCCGCATGAAACGCTCCATGATGGACAGCGAGCGGTCGACTTCCGCATCGCTCGGCAGCCGTCCCGGAGGTGTCTGGCTGAGGCGTTCTTCCAGCGCGGTCACGCGCTTTTCCAGAAGGTCGAGCTCTTTCTCATAGGCGGCGCGCTCGTCCGGCGCCATTCGGCAGGTCAGTTCGTTGTTTTCCTGGGCGCAGGTGGTGATGGCTCCGGTTTCCGTATCCAGCCGCACGATGCCCTGATCCGTCCGCTCCAGCTGGAACCGCTGTTGCGCCTCGGTCCCTTCCGCAACGAGAAAGGCGCCGGTCAGAGACGCGGCGGCAATGAAGATTGCCAGATTGCGCATTTTGTCTCCTCCGATAGTGATGGACATTTGGGTGCCTTTGCGGCAAACGGTCCGCAACACCGCTTATCGGCATTAACGGCCCGCAGGCCGCAAAGTTCTCACAAGCCCGAAATCTCAATGGAGATGTGTGATGACGGATACCGTTTACAAGATCGTGCCCGAAACCATCTGGCGTGAAGCCAAGGCGAAGGGCGTCTTCGAAGGGGCCGAGATCGACCACCGCGACGGTTATATCCACTTCTCTACGGGCTCCCAGGCGCGCGAAACTGCGAAATTGCATTTCGCCGGAGTGAGCGGGCTCATGCTGGTTGCCGTGGATCCGCGCCCCCTCGGTGGCGACCTGAAATTCGAGCCGTCCCGTGGCGGCGATCTCTTTCCTCATCTTTATGGCAGCTTGCCGCTTTCGGCCGTGATCTGGGAGATGCCGCTCCTGATCGGCGTTGATGGCCAGCATGCCTTTCCGGAGAAAATGCCATGATCGGCCGCCTCGCGGGGATTGCCTCCCGTAGTCTCTTCGTCTTCGATCCCGAAATCGCCCATAACCTGTCGATCACGGCGTTGAAGACCGGCATCTCGCCTGTCTGTCCGCCGAAGCCGGATCCGCGTCTGGCGCAGAGGGTCGCCGGCATCCGCTTCGAAAACCCGATCGGTCTTGCTGCAGGTTACGACAAGAATGCGGAGGTGCCTGATGCGCTCCTGAAGATCGGTTTCGGTTTCACCGAGGTCGGCACGCTGACGCCGAAACCGCAGGCCGGCAACGACAAGCCGCGCCTCTTTCGCCTGGTCGAAGATCGCGCCGTCATCAACCGTTTCGGTTTCAACAACCAGGGGCATGATGTCGTTTTTGACCGCCTCAAGGCGCGCGCCGGCGCCAGAGGGATTGTCGGCGTCAATATCGGTGCCAACAAGGATAGCGCCGATCGCATCGCCGATTACGTCCTCGGTATCCACCGCTTCTATTCGGTAGCAACCTATTTCACCGTCAATATCTCTTCGCCCAATACGCCCGGACTGCGCGATCTGCAGGCGCGTGAAAGCCTGGCAGCCCTTCTTTCCGCGGTTCTTGCCGCCCGCGATGAAGAGGCGATCCGCGCCGGCAAGCGCCTTCCTGTCTTCCTGAAGATTGCGCCCGACCTGACGGAGGAAGGGCTGGATGATGTTGCGGCAGAAGCACTGGCACATGATCTGGACGGTCTGATCGTTTCCAACACCACCCTGTCGCGCGAAGGTCTGAAGGATCAGGCCCAGGCGAAACAGGCCGGCGGCATGTCAGGTGCGCCTCTCTTTTCCAGGTCGACGGCAGTGCTGGCGCGCATGCGCAAGCGCGTCGGCCTGGATCTGCCGATCATCGGTGTCGGTGGTGTGGGAAGCGCCGAAAACGCGCTGGAAAAGATCCGCGCCGGTGCCGACCTTGTGCAGGTCTATTCCTGCATGGTCTATGAGGGACCGGCGCTTCCGGGCGATATCAATCGCGGTCTGTCGAAGCTTCTCGAGAGAGACGGAGTGGCGTCGATCCGCGACCTGCGCGATACCCAGGTCGACCACTGGGCCTCGCAGCCGCTCTGATCGTCAAGGCAATTCCAGCAAAAGTGGCACCGGTTTTGCGCCCGCAATTGCGTTGAAATACCGCGTCAGCCGGAAAGGACCATGGCCCAATAGGGCCTGCCATCCTTGGATGGAGCCATCGCGACGCCGAGGCCGCGATAGTTTCCGAGCATGTTTTCCAGATGCTTGGGACTGTCGATCCAGGCCTGTACGGCTGCTTCTACCGACGTCTGTCCGGCCGCGATGTTTTCCGCTGCCGGCAGCGCCACATCGCTTTTCTTCATCCGCGCGCCAAAGTCGTCACCGAGGCCGATGAGATGCGTCATCTTCTCGGCCTTTGCCATGCGGATCGACTGGACCATGGCAGCCTTGCGCGCCGGTGTGTCGAGCGTCAGTGCCGAAAGCCCCTTGGTTGCGCGCAGCCTGTTGACCATCGGTAGCGCGGTCGCCGTTTCGTCCTGCGAACCGGGCGTTGGCGCAAGCACGCTCGTGGTCGAACAGCCGGCCAGCAGGATGCCCATGCCGGAAAGAACGAGAAAACCTCGTCGCGAGGGAATAGTCGAAACGGTCATCAGCGGCGATAGCTCATCAGGCGCAGAACGACGAAGATCGGGACGACGATGATGGCGCCAAGCAACAGATAGTCGCCTACGCGCCCGAGCGCGCGAAAACCGTTATACCAGAGGTCGAGGAAATAATAGCGAATGCTGTCGACGATATTGTCGGGCGTGAAGCCGAAGAAGGCGAGTACGAAACCGACGATCAGGCAGACCACGACCAGTTTGATGATCGTCCGGCCGATCGAGTCGCCGAGGAACCTGTTCACGCCATCCGCCATATTCGATCGTCTCCGTTGCTTCAAAATGCCATAGCTGCGGTAAAGCCCGCCTGCAACCGTCAGATAGGCATTGACGTTCGCCTCTCAAATAGAACTTGAGTTTTTTTGTGGCTTCGGCGATGAGCGGCAGGATTTCAGGACAATATCGATGAGCCAGTTCTCTTCCGGCGACGTGATCGCCGACCGTCGTGCCGATTACGCCCGCATGCTGGCGGAAGGCCGCGACTTCGCCGCCGCCGCCGAGCTCATGGAACAGGCACTCGAACTTGCGCCCGGCTGGGCCGCCGGATGGTTTCGCTTGGGCGAATATCGCGAAAAGGCGGAGCTTGAGACGGCGGAAGATGCCTATCGCCGCGCGCTTGAACTTGAACCCGACGATGTCTTCGGCGCAACGCTGAAACTCGCCGTCATAGGTGCGCAGGAAGCCCCCGACCAGCCGCCGAGCCGCTATGTCGAAAGCCTGTTCGACGAATATGCCGAGCGTTTCGATACCGCACTGGTCGAAAAGCTGGATTATTCCGTCCCCGGCAAGCTGGCCGCACTCGTGCTTCCCCACGCGCCTTTTGCCCTGACGGTTGACCTCGGCTGTGGCACGGGTCTGTTCGGTGCGGAGATAAGGGAGCACACCGTGCGTCTGGAAGGCTTTGACCTTTCCGCCAACATGCTCGCAAAGGCCGAAGAGAAAGGGCTTTACGAGCATCTCGGCCAGTCCGACCTCAGCCTTTCGGCGCAAGAAAGCGGCCTTTTCTCTGCCGATCTTCCCCGGCATCGCGCCGATCTGGTGTCGGCGGCCGACGTGCTGATGTATCTCGGCTCGCTGGAAACCGTCTTTCCGCTGGTCGCCGATCTGCTCGCACCTCACGGCCTGTTCGCCTTTTCTGTCGAAGATGCAGTCGAAAATGAAGGTTTCGTATTGCGCGACAGTCTTCGCTACGCCCATTCCGAAGCCCATATCCGGTTGCTTCTCGCCCATCACCGGCTGGAACTGCTGGAGATCGAGCGCACCACCATTCGCATGGATGCCGGAAAACCGGTCAAAGGCATATTGTTTCTGTCGCGCAAAACCGCCTGAACCGGCGTTTTCTTGCGATTTTGCATGTCGCCTTCACGGCCTGTTGATGGTGCTTGATGAAGGCGCTATCGCGATGCACAATCGCTGAAAAACAGGGGACTATTTTGGCCGAAGAACAGAGCGTGCAAAAACGCCGGCTGGGCTTTTACAGCCTCGATCCGGCACGCCATACCAGGCTCGAAGATGCGCAGGGCCTGTTCATCAGCGCCATGGTGGCGGCGCTCGGCCTGTATTTCCTCAGTCAGGCCGGTTTCCTGACGAGCGGCACGGCCGGCGTCGCCTTCCTGCTGCACTATGCGTTCGACATTCCCTTCGGCGTCTTGTTTTTCGTCGTCAACCTGCCCTTCTATTACCTGTCGTTCAAACGGCTCGGCATCGGCTTTTCCTTCAAGACCTTTGTCGCCATCCTGATGGTCTCCTTCATCACCGAACTTGAGCGAAAGTTCATCGTCATCCAGCATCTCGACCCGTTCTGGGCAGCGCTGCTGGGCGGCATTCTCATCGGTTTCGGCCTGCTTGGCCTCTATCGTCACCGTGCCTCGCTCGGCGGCATCGGCATTTTGGCGATCTACATTCAGGATCGTTTCAAGATCCCCGCCGGTCTCGTGCAACTGGCTTTCGACCTCTGCGTCATGACCGCCGCCTTTTTCGTGGTCAGCCCGATGACGGTTCTGTGGTCGACGCTCAGCGCCGTCGTGCTGAACCTGCTGCTCACCATCAATCATCGGTCCGACCGATACATCGCGGTGCGCTGAGCATGGCGAACGCGGGTGACAAAAAGAGCCCGATCGGCTTCTGGGCCTCCACATCGGAAAAACACTCGATCATCGAGGATGTGCAGGGCGTCGTCGCCGGCTCCATGCTGGCGGCGCTCGGCGTCACCATGCTCTCGGCAGCACACCTGATGATCGGCGGCACGGCTGGGCTCGGTTTCCTGCTGCGTTATTCGGTGAACATCAGTTTCGGCATGGCGTTTTTCCTTCTGAACCTGCCGTTCTACTGGCTGGCCTATAAACGCCTCGGCCTCGTCTTCACTGTCAAGACATTTTCCGCCGTGGCGCTGACCTCGGTTCTATCCGGCCTGCTGCCAGAGCTGATCGGCTTTTCCAACATCGAACCGATCACCGCCGCACTGTTCGGCGGCCTTCTGATCGGCTGCGGCATGCTGGTCCTGTTCCGGCACCGCGCCTCGCTCGGTGGTTTCGGCATTCTGGCGCTTTACCTGCAGGACAAATTCGGCTGGCGCGCCGGTTTCGTGCAGCTCGGGCTGGATTGCGTCGTGCTCATCCTGTCCTTCTTCGTTGCCAGCCCCTTCGTCATCGCCTGCTCGGTTCTGGCCGCACTGGCGCTCAACCTGACGCTTGCCATCAATCACCGCACGGATCGGTATATCGTGCGGTAACTGCTCTTCATTTCCGCAAGTGAAAGCTTATCTTTCACTCCGTGGATCGCATCGAACCGAAATTTCCCGGCAATCAGGCCGTTACGCTGCCCCGGCCATTCGTAAAATGGTTTGCAGAAAAGGGCTGGGCTCCGCGCGCCCATCAGCTTGAACTTTTGGCCCGCGCGCAGGGCGGCGAAAACATACTGCTGATCGCGCCGACGGGCGCGGGCAAGACGCTGGCCGGTTTCCTGCCCTCGCTCACCGATCTGGTGGCGCGTGGAAAAATCCCGCCCGGCTCGGCCTTCACCGGCATCCACACGCTTTACATCTCGCCCTTGAAGGCGCTGACGGTCGATATCGAACGCAACCTGATGAAGCCGGTCAACGAGATGGGGCTGGCTGTTACGGTCGAAAACCGCACCGGCGATACACCGCAGGCCAAACGCCAGCGCCAGAAACTCAACCCGCCGGATATCCTGCTGACCACGCCGGAACAGGTGGCATTGCTGCTGGCCAACAAGGAAGCGGAACGCTTTTTCAAGGACCTGAAATATGTGATCCTCGATGAGCTGCATTCGCTGGTCACCTCCAAACGCGGACATCTCCTCTCGCTCGGTCTCGCGCGTCTACGCAAGCATGCGCCAAAAATGCAGACCATCGGACTGTCCGCCACCGTCGCCGATCCGATGGATCTGCAGCGCTGGCTCGTTCCTCAAAATGGGCCGCAAGGTGAAACACCGTCGCCTCCAGCCGGCCTCGTCCACGTGACGGGCGGTGCCGCACCAGACATAACCATTCTGGGTACCGACAGCCGCATCCCATGGTCCGGCCATGTCTCCACCTATGCCATCCCGGAGGTTTATGAGGAGATCAAACGCCACAAGACCACGCTGATCTTCGTCAACACCCGTTTTCAGGCCGAACTGCTGTTCCAGACGCTGTGGACCATCAACGAGGACAATCTGCCGATTGCCCTGCATCACGGCTCTCTCGATGCCGGCCAGCGCCGCAAGGTGGAAGCCGCGATGGCGGACAACAGGCTGCGCGCCGTCGTTGCCACCTCGACGCTCGACATGGGTATCGACTGGGGTGATATCGATCTGGTCGTCCATGTCGGCGCGCCAAAAGGTGCGTCGCGGCTCGCCCAGCGCATCGGCCGCGCCAATCACCGCATGGATGAACCGTCGAAAGCCATCCTCGTGCCCGCCAACCGTTTCGAGGTGATGGAATGTCAGGCGGCGCTCGATGCCAATTATCACGGCGCGCAGGATACGCCGCCGGTGGGCGAGGGTGCGCTCGATGTTCTGGCGCAGCATGTGCTCGGCATGGCCTGCGCCGAGCCGTTCGATCCGGTGGCGCTCTTTGACGAGATCACCTCGGCCTCGCCTTATGCAGATCTTTCATGGGAAATGTTCGAGCGCATCGTCGATTTTGTCGCGACCGGCGGTTATGCGCTGCGCAGCTACGAGCGGTATGCAAAGATCCGAAAGATGGAAGACGGCCGCTGGCGTGTGTCCAATCCGCAGATCGCCCAGCAATACCGCATGAACCTCGGCACCATCGTGGAAGCCGCCGAACTCAATGTCCGTCTCGTCAGGCGCAATGCCAAGGGGACGTTGGGCAGGGGAGGGATGTCGCTCGGCAAGGTCGAGGAATATTTTCTGGAACAGCTGGTGCAGGGCGACACCTTTCTGTTTGCCGGCAAGGTTCTGCGGTTCGAAGGCATTCGCGAAAACGAATGCCTCGTTTCCAACGCCTTTTCGCTGGACCCGAAAATCCCGGCCTATGCCGGCGGCAAGTTTCCGCTGACCACCTATCTGGCCGATCAGGTCCGCGCCATGCTGGCCGATCCCGATCGCCGCACGGCCCTGCCGGATCAGGTGCGCGACTGGCTGAATATCCAGCTCGAACGTTCCATGCTGCCAAAGCAGGATGAACTCCTCATCGAAACATTCCCGCGCGGAAAACGCTTCTTTCTGATCGCCTATTGTTTCGAGGGGCGTCTTGCGCACCAGACGCTCGGCATGCTTCTCACGCGCCGGCTGGAACGCGCCGGCGGCCGCCCGCTTGGTTTCGTCGCCACCGATTATTCGCTGGCCATCTGGGGCCTGAACGATCTGGGCGCGATGATCGCGAACGGCTCTCTCAGCCTGTCCGACCTCTTCGATGAAGACATGCTGGGCGATGATCTCGAAGCCTGGCTCGATGAAAGTTACATGCTCAAGCGAACCTTCCGCAATTGTGCCGTGATTTCCGGTTTGATCGAACGCCGTCATCCGGGAAAGGAAAAGACCGGCCGCCAGGTCACTATCTCGACCGACCTGATCTACGACGTGCTGCGCTCCCACGAGCCGGACCACGTACTGCTGGAAGCAACCCGGCGCGACGCGGCGACGGGGCTTTTGGATATAGGTCGCCTGGGCGATATGCTGGGACGAATCAAGGGGCACATCACCCACCGAGACCTCGATCGCGTGTCGCCCTTGGCGGTGCCGATCATGCTGGAAATCGGCAAGGAGAATGTGCCCGGAGAAGCGCAGGATGCGGTGCTTCAGGAGGCCGCGGACGAGTTGATCGCCGAGGCGATGGGGTAAGAAGCGGTCCGCGCAGCGGAGCAATCGATCCAGTGAATCGATTGCAGCGACGAAAGCCCTGAGCCAAAACGAAGGGCCGGGAGCTGCGGCTTGTGTGTGGATCCTCGGGTCAAGCCCAAGGATGACCAATGAGAGGGAGTGCCCAATATGGAGACCGCGAGGGAGTGCCTCGAGCACAGTATCTAAATGTTTCGGTAAGTCGCAGCAGTAATTTGGGGGCACTGCTTTCCTCTCCGTAGTCATACTCTGGCTTGACCCGAGGACCCAACCCCAAGCCAACAAACGCACAAAGCAGAACCGAAAGACGAACCAACCGTGATGAACCGCCTCGGGCTCGCAGCCCGCACCACGATCACCACTCCCCCCGCCACCGAGGAAATCCTCGTCCACGGCGTTGCCGCTGTCTGTGATCCTCTGGGCGGTCTCTACCTGCCGGAAACCGGCATGCTCGTCGTCTCCGATCTGCATCTGGAAAAAGGCGCGGCCTTCGCCCGGCGTGGCATGCTGTTGCCGCCCTACGATACGATTGCCACGCTCAACATCCTTTCGGCCGTCATTGCGCGTTACGATCCCAAGATCGTCGTTTCACTCGGCGACAATTTCCATGATCGCAAAGGCTCCGAACATCTACCAGCGGACCTGCGAAAAATGATCGCCGATATGGCCCGCGGCCGTGACTGGATCTGGATCAACGGCAATCACGATCCCGATGGCACGACTGACCTGCCGGGCATATCCAGCGACGAACTCGTCTATGGCGGCCTCGTCTTCCGCCATGAGCCGAGCCTGATCTCGTCGAAGGGCGAGATCGCCGGACACCTCCACCCCGCCGCCACCGTCCGCCGGCGTGAAAAGTCGGTTCGTCGGCCGTGTTTCGCCAGTGACGGTCACCGCCTGCTCATGCCGGCTTTCGGCGTTCTCACCGGCGGCCTCGACCTGCGTCATCGGGCGATGCAGGGACTGTTCAGGCAGGAAACGCTTGTCGCCCACCTTCTCGGCCGCGACCGCATCTATTCGGTGCGCTATGGCAGCCTCATGGGTTGAGGATTATCTGCCGCAACTCAAGAACCGTCTGGGTCGCACGTTCTTCCGTATCGGGTGCTTCACCAAGCGCCATATGTTCGCTTTCGATATCCACAAGAGTGGCTATCACGTCGTTCAACGACTTGCCTTCACGTAGCATTTCCACTGCTTCCAGAAGGTAGCTGTCATATTCGTCGATAGCCTCCGGAGGCGGTCCGTTATGCCCGTTAAGGCCGATCGGGTCCCAAAGGCGCCAGCCAATATCTCTTATGGTCTGCAACTCGTCGCTCATGTCGAGAATTTGCGGTGAAACACCCGCCTGATCAAGTCTTTTTACCGATAGACCAGCACCGGCAGTTTCGATCCGGCAAGCACCTTCATCGTCACGCTGCCGAGCATGAAGGCCTTGAAGCCCGAACGTCCGTGCGAGGCCATGACGATCGCATCGCAGCCATGTTTTTCCGCTGTCTTGACGATGCAGCCGGCCGGGTCGACGCTCTGAACTTTCACGGCCTCGCAGGCAAGATCGCGCTGTGCGGCGGCCGCCTTTGCATCGGCCAGAATACCGTCCGCCTGCTCGTTCGCCCGCTGCTCGTATTCGGCATAGGCGATGTCCATGCCGACGGGATAGACGGTAAAGACCTGTAGCGGCTCGATCACCGCCAGAACGGTCACCTGCGCATTGCTTTCGCGTGCGAAGTCGAGCGCCTTTTCCAGTGCCTGGGTCGACAGCGGCGAGCCATCGGTCGGGATGAGGATGTGCTTGAACATTGTTATGACCTCTCTTGGGTGACCTCCCTGGTCGAGACCATCTTCGCACCGGCGCATTGTCGTACATTGACCTGTCTCAAACCGAAGCGCGGCCTCCGCTGGGTTGCCAGGGGTTCACGCCATCCTTCAGCCAGTGCAGCGTATCCTTCCAGAAACCGTCAGCATGCCGGGAATGAAACAGGCTGAAATGACCGATCGCCTCGAGCCCGTAAAACGACGGCGGGAGACTGGCTTCGATCCGCTCGGCATTCCGGTAGTAGGAGAGCGTCCGGCGGATCGCGGCAGCCGAACCGATATCGTCGTCGGTGACGGAGATAGCAAGGATCGGCGCGGTGACGGCGGCAAAGCGGGCAAGCACGCAGCCGCGCTCATGCGCCGGATGCGTCCGTTCCATCCGGGGCCTGCGAAAACTCCACTCGTTGGCCACGCCCGCCGGAAGATCCTCCAGCCAGCCGAGCCGCTTGCCCGGGAAATAGCCGTAGATCGCGGTCAGCACCGGCATCACCATGTGCCACCGCCAGAAAAGCCTCAGGCGGTGCCCGGTCGCATAGTCGCCCCACCAGGCATATTGCGCGCCCATTGTCAGCATCCTGTCGATCCTGTGGGCTTCCGGCGAAAGTCCCGGCAGGTAACCGCCGATACTGTGGCCAACCACCATCAGCGGAAGTTCCGGCTCTCTTCCGCTCATGAACCGCAGCGCTGCATCGAAATCCTGCTCGCCCCAGTCCCGCCAGCGATAGCTGCAGCCGCGCAGGTCTGCTGGCCGTGACAGGCCGATGCCACGATAGTCGTAGGTCAGGACCTCGAACCCTTCACCGGCCAGAAAATCCGCGTAATAGTGGTAATAGCGGGCCAGAACCCCGGTCGCGGGGTTGATGATGACCCGCGCGACCGCTTGCCCTCGGGCCGGCCAGAGGTGGCCATGCAGAACCACGCCATCCCGACAGGTCAGGGTTACGGCCTGCCCGAGCGGGCGCGGTACCGACTTCACAGTCTCCGCCATCAGATCCTCCCCCGTTAGACCCCTCCGTGAGGCGGAGAATAGTCGAGGAAGCCCGATGCGCAATTATCCCAAGGCAGGGGTTGCACGACCTCCAACGGATGCTGTCAGCGCGCCAGCTTGGCAAACCCCTTGGCGAGGATCGGCCCTGTCGGACGCCCGGTCGGCGAGCCGCCGGCCTGTTCCAGCGTGATTTCGTAAAGCTGCGCATCCTGCGGCCTGGGTAGCGCCGATCCGCTCAGTCTTGCCGAATGGGCATCCTCCAACAGGCCGAGCGACATCGGCCCCATCTCGCGGGAAGGAAGCGTCCACACCTGCATCGTCTTGTCCTCGGGCACCGCAAAATCCGTCAGCAACCTGATGCTGGCCGTATCGTTGCCGAAATCCTCGACCACCGCCTGCACCTCGCCCGCCTCGTTGAGAAGCACCGCCACCACCAGCGGTTCGACCGTTCGCGTCACGCTCCACACCAGCCCGACGGCAAGGATCAGCGATGCGGCAATCGCCGAAATGGCGGTCGCCCGCCAGCCGGAACGCGGATTGTCGTTTCCAGCCATCGGAACCCTCGGCGAAACCGAGGCGATGGAGGGCGCCTCTTTCGGCGCCTGTTCCGGAAGCCTGGTGGCGATGGCTTCCCAGAGCACGGGAGACACTGCGGCGGGATCGACATTGGTGTCCAGCGGTAGAAACTGCTCCCGTGCCTCCGCAACTGCGGTAGCCAATGCCGCATTGCGCTCGATCTCGTTTTCCACCTCGGCCATGTCTGCCTCGCCAAGCAGGCCGAGCACATATTCGTCCGCGATATGGGGGAAATTCTCCGGGCTGAACTTCATGCCATGCACTCCCGCAATGTCAGGAGCCCGCGCCTTATCCAGGACTTTGCGGTGCCGAGCGGAAGGCTCAGGCGCCCCGCGATTTCACCGTGCGTATAACCGCCGACATAGGCCATCAATATGCCGCGCCGTTTGGTCTCGTCGAGACGGCCCAGACATTCCTTCAGCCGGCTGTTGTGGTCGAGCCTGTGCCAGGCGGCCATGATCTGCTCCAGCTGTTCGCTGTCCTGCAGCGTCTCGAGCCGGTCTTCTGCAACCAGATCTTCCCGGCTGCCGTCTCTGAGCATATTGAGCGCCCGGTTGCGCACGATCGCGTAAATCCAGCCGCGTGCCGATCCGCGCTCCGGAGCATATTGATGCGCATGGGTCCAGATGCGGATGAAGGCCTCCTGCACCACCTCTTCGGCGAGGTCGCGCCGCCTGACGATCCGCTGTGCCACTGCCACCAGCCTGCCGGCCTCATGGTCGAAGATCCGACGTAACCCGTTGCGATCGCCTTTGGCGCAGGCGACAAGCGCCGCGTCGAGATCCGTCGATTGGTCTGTCACCAAGGTCAGGCCGTCCTCTCTCCCGGAATACTCGCTGATTTGCGAATGTTCTGATTCTGCTGTTGCCACGGCGGACATGCACTCGTCCAGTCTTTGAGATTTCCCGCAGCATCTCTTAAGCCGCATATGGAAGACACGGCGGATGAGGGAATGGATGCGAGACGAATAAATATTTTTGAGCGCTGCATCCAAACGCACCCGTCCATGTGTCTGTCTTTCGAGAGTGCTTCGCGGGCCGCTTGCCTGAACGCTCTTTCCGATTCTGGAAACACAACGGGAGAAGACATATGACCATCGCTCGTACCGCACTCGTCGCATCCACCGTGCTCGTCGCCTCGGCGGCCGCCGCCTTCGCCGCCCCCGTCCTCGGCCTCACCGGCGACAGGACGCTCGTCATGTTCGACACCGCAAAACCCGAAGTGACAAAGACGATGGACGTCACCGGCGTGGATAAGCTGGTCGGCATCGATTACCGTCCCGGCAACAAGACCGTGATCGGCGTAACGCCGGAGCACGCGATCGTTTCGATCAATCTCGAAACCGGTGCCGCTACCGAAGTCGCCAAGATGGACAAGATGCTGACCATGACGGAAGCCCCGGTCGTCGTCGACTTCAACCCGATGGCCGACCGCCTGCGCTTCATGAGCGGTACCACCAATCACCGCGTCCACCCCGATACCGGCGCCGTCACGGTCGATGGCGTTCTGGCTTTTGAAGATGGCGACATGCACAAGGGCGAGACGCCGAACATCGTTGCCGCCGCCTATACCAATTCCATCGGCAAGCCGGAAAAGACCGCGATGTACAACATCGATGCCACGATCGGCGCACTGATCCAGCAGACCAAGCCGAATGACGGCACGCTGAAGGCGATCGGCAAGCTCGGCATCAAGGAAATGCCGGCAACCTACGCCTTTGACATCCAGGGCGAGGAGGGCGGCAAAAACACCGCATATCTGGCAGCCGGCAAGATGCTATACACCGTCGATCTGGAAACCGGCGCGGCAACCGAGGTCGGTGCCATCACGGGTATCGACAACGAAGTGCGCGACATCGCCATCCTTCCCGCGATGTAATTCGGCAGTGGGGCAGGGATCTAAATCTCTGCCTCCTCTCTCGCCCTTTAGATCTCGCCGGAAATTTCGCGCCGACGGCGATCCAGTTCTTCCGTGTAGCGCCTCAGCGTATGGCTTTCCGAAAGCTGCCCCACCACCTTGCGCTCGATCTGGTTGTTGACCACGGCAAGCGCTTCCGCCTCCGTCCGGTCGAACATCGCCGCCGCCTGCTTGGCGTTCATGCTTCTGAGAAGCACGTCGTTCCTGTAGCGAATGAAGGAGGAAAGCTCCGGCTTCTCCTCGCCGCCTTCCGTCGGTGCCGCATAGACTTCCGGCGTCAGGATGATGCCGACATATTTTTCGCTCTCGTCGATCACGATAACCCGCTGCGTCGAACCGATCGGAAAATCCTTGCGAAACTCATCGAGCGTCATGCCGGCCTGTGCGGTCTTGACGTCGGAACGCATCAGCTTGTCGACCGTCAGGTTGCGGATCCAGCCGATGTCGTGGGCGCTCCTGATGCCTTCGCCGCGCAGGTGAAAACGCCATGTCGCAAACGAGTAGCCGAAGCTGGTCCGCGTCACGACCGAGGAAGTGATGACGGCGGCAAGCGCAAGCGCCGTGATCGGAAAGTCGCCGGTCACTTCCAGCGCCAGGAACGTCATCGTCAATGGTCCGCCGATCACCGCCACCGCCATCGCGCTCATGCCGACCACCGCATAGATCACCGGCGTCAGCGTCGCATGGGCAAACAGAAACGGGGTCGAATAGGCAAACAGCTTGCCGAGCAGCGCGCCCAAAAACAGTGAGGCGAAGAACAGGCCGCCGCGGAAGCCGGCGCCGATGGTGATTGCCGAAGCAACCGACTTGAGCAGCAGCAGGCCGATCACCGCCCCGATCGCCATATGCTGGTTGAGGCTCTCATGCAGCGCGCCATGTCCCGCCGAAAGCACCCGAAAATCGATCAGCGCCAGCAGTCCGACGATCAGTCCTCCGAGTGCCGGGCGAAAGACCGGCGAGATCGAGCTTTTGCGCGCCTGTTCCTCGACCTGTGAAACACCCTTCATCAGCAGGATGCCGCCACCGGCGCAGAGCACGCCGAGCACGACCGCCGGCAGATAATCGGCAGGAACCACTGTGCCGATCTCGCCGATATCGATCATGAATTCGTCGCCGACGAAAAGCCGCGTCACGAAAGTCGCGGAGAGTGCCGCGACCACGACAGGCGCAAGGCTGACGATCGTATAGGTGCCGATGATCAGCTCGAAGGCGTAGAACGACCCCGTCAGCGGCGCATTGAAGGCCGATGCGATCGCCCCCGCCGCACCGCAGCCGACGAGAATACGCATGTCGGAGCGGCGCAACTGCAGAAGCAGGCCGACCTTCGAGGCGATGCCGGAAGAGAGCTGCGTGTAGCCGGCCTCCAGCCCGATAGACGCGCCGAACCCGTTGGAGATCAGGTTCTGCACGGCAACCACGATACTGTCGGTCAAGGACAGTCGCCCGCCATGCAGCGCGTTGGCCTCGATCGGGTCGACCATCGGCTTCTTGCGCCACTTCTTCAGGATCAGGAACAGGATCCCCATCAGCACGCCGCCCACCGCCGGTGCCCAGAGCACCACCATCGGGTCGAGGTTAGTCGCAGCACTCAGCCTCTCGTCCGGACCGATCTTGAAGATCAGCACCTGGATCTCGTGCGCGATGAAGCTCATCGCCGCCACCGCAAGGCCGGCGAGCACGCCCACCACTGCCGCCATAGCGATCAGGCCGAATTCGCTGCGCCGGATCAGCACTCGCAATTGCGCGGGATGAAGCAGGTGACGCCAATCGGGCAATCGGTCGGACAGGCGGTCGAGAATGGGTTTCAACATCTTGGGCAGTCTGGGTTGCGACAATGGTCGCTAACTAGAGTACGGATTGCCTAAGCAAAGGCGCGGATAGGTGATCGGCAATGATCAATCCTTGCGGAAGACGACACTGGCGCCCCAGCCGGTAACAAGCGCGATCAGCACGCAGAGCAGGCCGTAAGCGAATGGCTGGTTGTGCGCGGTGTCGGTGATCGCCTGTTCGAGGCCGGTCTTGACCACCCTGAGCGGAATTTCGCGCTGGGTCAGAAGCGTGCCGCTCTTGAACAGATAGGCGCGCACGATATGCACCCCATCGGGCACATTCGCCGGCAATCTCAGTGAAGCGCGAAACAGGCTGGAGGAGACGAAGCGAACGCCGCTCGCTTCCTTCTGGTAAAGCCCTCCGGCAAGCTTCAGCCGCCGGTAAGCCTCGCGGAAATCGGAAAGCTCTCCGACATCGCGGATATAGCCGATCGGGTTGAGCGAGAGATGCTCGATGCCCACACCCGCCGTATTGATCGGCGGCAATTGCGTCGGATCGTCGAGCTGCCGCGTGCTGGCGATCGAATAACTTTCCGGCACCTGCTCGAATATCATCGAATCCGTATTCACCCAGACGCCGAAGATACGTTCCTTCTTGCGAACGGTGGCATAGTCGCGCGGGCCTTCCAGCGTGACGATGATGTCGTAATTGCCGATCGCCAAGAGCAGGTCGTCGGCATTGGTCATCGCCCCGAATACGGTCAGATCGGCGCCACGGAAATCCGAGGTGATGGCGATTTCGTTGGTCGAAACGCCGATGTCGAGCCCTTCCTTCACGCTCGAGGCTTCGCCCATCGGTATCTGCGCAAACCCGTGGGTCGCAGGGATCAGCAGGAGAGAGAGAAAAAGGACGAGGCGGGAAATCATCAGTAACCGATACCTCCGACTGCGACCGAATAGAGATCCTGCGGCCGGATGAACAGGCCGACGGCCAGACGGATGCCGACCGCCAGAACCAGCAGCGCGAGCAGCGCGCGCAGCTGTTCGCCGCGCAGCTTCTGCCCGACGCGCACGCCGTATTGCGCGCCGATGACGCCCGCCACCATCAGGATGAAGGCCAGCACGATATCGACGGAATAGTTGGTCGCCGCCTGCACCATGGTCGTATAGGCGGTAACGAAGATGATCTGGAACAGCGACGTCCCGACGACGACATTGGTCGGGATGCGCAAGAGATAGATCATCGCCGGCACCATGATGAACCCGCCGCCGACACCCATGATCGAGGTGAGGATGCCGATCAGGAAACCGAGCGTCACAACCGGAATGGCCGAAAGATAGATCTTCGATTTCTTGAACCGCATCTTGAGCGGCAGCCGATGCACCCAGTTGTGCTGACCGGGACGCTTCAGAGGCAGCGGCTGGTTCAGCTTCGCCTTGCGCATGGCCCTGAGGCTTTCCTGCAGCATCAGCACGCCGATCGTCGTCAGAAGCACGACGTAGAGCAGCGAGATGAACAGGTCGAGCTGGCCGATGCTTCTCAGCCAGGAGAAGATCCACACGCCGACCGTCGCCCCGACGAGACCTCCGACAAGCAGCACGGTGCCGAGCTTCATGTCCAGCGT
The DNA here is from genome assembly GCA_002500765.1 of Neorhizobium sp. UBA7851. GTDB lineage: Bacteria > Pseudomonadota > Alphaproteobacteria > Rhizobiales > Rhizobiaceae > Neorhizobium. The sequence continues at coordinate 1,676 of DLSX01000078.1, read as the reverse complement.
ACCGCGCCGAAAATGGGTGATCGCGCCTGAAACCGAGGACGCAACCACCTGGTTTGCGCCGGTCGCCACCGCCACGACGGGCGGGATGTTGTAGAAGATCAGAAGCGGCGTGATCAGAAACCCGCCGCCGACGCCGAACATGCCGGACAGGAAGCCGACAGCCGCACCCATGCCGAGGATGATGAAAATATTCACCGAAAGCTCTGCTATGGGCAGGTAGATCGTCACGGTTGACCCCGACAAGGCGATACAGAACGACCGCATCCGGCAGGCGAATGGTCGCTTGTCTGATGAGGTGGTGGGAAAGTGTCTCACATGCCGGGTGAACAAGGCATGAAGATGTCTGATCCACATGCCTGTGCAAGGTGTCGGGTGTCAAACCCGCAACCCCGCGTTAGAGTACCGCAAGCCCTTGATTTAGCCCTTTTCTTCGCAGCGTGGCGAATATGCCGCGTCACCCTAAACCCGGTCGGTTTAGTCGTGATTGATGGCGCGGTGCCGGAATGCCTCCGGCCCCAAAAAAAGCCGACCGGGAAGACGAACGGATCGTCTTGCCGGCCGGCGACTGGAGCTTATCCGTTGCGGGCCAGAAGTTCGCGTACCATCGCATCATCCACCTTGCCGGTCGGCTGCTGGCCGATCGAGCTCTGGAAAGCCTTGATCGCGGCTACCGTCTTGGCGCCCATCTTGCCGTCCGGCGTGCCCGCATCGAAGCCGTTCTTGTTGAGAATGGCCTGGATGTTGCGGATCGCCTTGGTCATGTCGATCGAAGCGGTGGTCAGCTTCTTGCCGGAAACCCATTCGTCCGGCAGGTTGACGGTATTGGCCCTCGGGTCGAGCGGCTTGGCGGTCCAGGCATCCAGCTTGGCGCGGGCGCTGTCCAGCTGCTCCTTGCGCATCGCCTTGCCTACTTCTTCCTGCTTCGTCGCGGCATCCGTATCGCCGCCCCTGGCGGCCACGCCGAACCACTTGTAGCTTTCCTCGAGATCCTGTTTCACCCCGTTGCCGCGGGCATAAAGGATGGCGAGGTTGAACTGGCTGTCGGCAACACCGAGTTCACTGGCCCTGCGGAACCATTCGACGGCCGCCGCATAATCCGGCTGGCCGGCAGCACCGGAAGCGAAGAGAACCGCGAGATTATGCATGGCGCTGGCATTGCCCGCCTGCGCGGCCTGACGGTAGTAGGAAATCGCCTCGCCGAGATTGCGATCGACGCCGGTTCCCTTTTCCAGGAGGTTGCCCATGCGATATTGCGCCGGAGCGAGACCACGGTCGGCCGCAAGCTTGTACCACTTGGCAGCTTCACCGGCATCGGCGGAAACTCCACGACCGTCGCTGAAGCGGGCGCCGATTTCAAACAGCGCATTGGCATCACCTGCAGCCGCCGCATCGGCCATCGACTGCGGCTCGATACCGGCCGGAACGACGATCGAAGACTGTTCGACAGGTGCGACCGGAGACGCCGGCAGGTCTTGCGCCGGAGATTCTGCAACGACATCCGAATCGGTTGCCTGCGGTGCCACCGCGGCGGATTCGTTGACCGGTTGCTCGGCGACTGGCGGTGTCGCTGCGTCAGGCGCGGCAGTTTCCACGGGAGCCGGGGCAGCATTCTCGGATGCCACGGGTGTCTGCGGAACAAGTGCGGCCGGGGTCGGCGCGCTTGCCTCGGGAGCAGC
>DLSX01000234.1 GCA_002500765.1 Neorhizobium sp. UBA7851 | reverse complement strand
GCAGGCGCAGTTCATCGCCGCACCCGTGCCGGAGGAAAGGGAAGGGCTAAGGCTCGGCCCGCTGATCGAGTGGATGCGCGAGCGGCTGTCCGAGGAGCAGCCCATCCGCATGCTGGCAAACCGGGCGGGGATGAGCATGCGCACCTTCCAGCGCCGTTTCGAGGCTGCGACCGGTGACAGTGTCGGAGAATGGCTGGTCAAGGAGCGGCTGAGGCTGTCACGCGACCTGCTGGAAAAACAGGGTTCCGTATCGCTCGACGGTATCGCGATCGCCTGCGGTTTCGGCACGCAGGCAACCCTGCGCCATCATTTCCGCAAACGGCTGGGGACGAGTCCGGCTGCCTATCGGAGAACATTTGCAGGATAGAGCGCCGATATCAGACAGTCGGGGCGACCGGGCGATAAGTCAGGACGTCGATATCCTTCTCGCACTTACGCATCTGGGCGATGCCGAAGCTGTTCTGTATCCGCACCGCATCAACGTGCCCATCGGCAGGCCGGATGCCTTTTTCAGGCGCAGGCCATTTTCGGGGCAGGGGCGACCGGTGATTGAGGGAGGCGGAGACTCTCGATCTCTGTCCCGCAGTGTTCCGACGCACGGCACAAATATTGCGAGAGTTGGGTGGGGCCTACAACAGTTTCCCGCAAGCTTAAATTTCTAGAAACGCAGCTAACGGAAAGCGTGGTGGCTTGATGTCGACAAGCTCAATCGCGACGGCCGGAATGCAACGGAATACGCACGCTCTTTGCAATGGCGCAGCGAACTGTCTGGCATCGTCTTTTGTGCCCGGCCGTTTCAAGTGCCGAGGCAGCAGCCGGGAATGAAAGTTTTGAGAGTGCAAGCCAAGTTTCGAGGGCAGATCGTAGCGGAAGCAAAAGCAGATTTCGAGTGGCTCGCGTCACGGCGTTCCTTCCTGAAGGAGCCGTTTTCCCTACCGCTATCGATGTGAATTAGTTTTATTCCGTTTTACGAGAAGGGTTCCCAATGTCGAAGTGCTGCTCCCTGTGTGATGGGCAGGTTTTGAACAAATTTCTGGATTTGGGGCGCCAACCCCTCGCGAACAAATATCCGAAGCCGAATGATTTTCAGGAGGAGAAATTCTTCCCGCTCGAGGTGTTCTTTTGCGATGCCTGCAAGAACGTTCAGCTCGGCGAAATGGTCCCGCGATCCATCATGTTCGAGGATTACTATTATCTGAGTTCGGTCAATGGGGGGCTGGTACGCCATTTCGAAGCTCTCGCCGAGGAGCTGAAGGCGGCGAAGTTCGTCGTCGATGTGGGTTCCAACGATGGCGTGTTGCTGCGTCCACTCAAAAGTCTCGGAGTTCGGGCACTGGGCGTCGAGCCTTCGATCAATGTCTCCAAGCTTGCCAATGACGAGGGGCTGGAAACGCTCTGCGCCTTCTTCGACGAAGCCTCGGCGCGGCAGGTGCTGGACAGTCATGGGCCGGCAGACGTGATCGTCGCCAGCAGCGTCTTCACGCATCTCGATGCTCCGGATCAGTTCATCCGTGCAGCGAACATACTGCTCGCCGATGACGGCAAGCTGGTGATCGAAGTCGAATATATCCTCAACATGATCAGTCAGGTTCAGTTCGAGCGATTCTATCTCGACCGGATCTTCTACTACTCGATCTCGTCGATGAAGCAGTTGTTCGGCAAGCATGGGATGGTGATAACTGCGGTCGAGCCCGTGGCCCAGCACGGCGGCTCGCTTCGGTTCACATTGATGCGCGACGCCGCCGGCAACGAGGCGCCTGAATTGGCCGATCTGATTGCCGCCGAGCTGGAGGTGCTGAACACTGCCGCATTGACAGATTTCGGTCAGCGCTGCCGCGATCTGACCGACAAGCTGGTCGCCGGCCTGAAGCGCTGGCGGGAAGACGGGGTCAAGGTGGCCGGTTACGGCGCGCCTGCACGGCTTTCGACCATTACCAACTTCGGCGGCATCGACAGCGAACTGCTGCCGTTCACGATTGATGACAGCCCGCTCAAGCAGGGTCGCACGTCGCCCGGAGCGCATATTCCGGTTGTGGCTGCGTCTGAACTCGAGGCCTACCAGCCCGAAGTTCTCCTAGTCTTCGCCTACGAATACATCGATGACATCCGAAAGAAAACCGGCAACGCGTATGGCTACTACATGCCAATTCCGCTTGTTGAACTCACAACGTCCTGATTGCTAGAGTGGTGAAAGAAATGTCGAAAGAAATTCAACGTATCGTTGAGCGCCTTGGTGCCGATGCCCACCGGTTTTCCGGAAAGACCGTCCTGCTGGCGGGGGGAGCGGGTTTCCTCGGGAAGCACTTCCTCAAAGTGTTTCAGGCACTGAACAACGATGTGCTGGACAAGCCGTGCTCGGTCATCTCGGTGGATAACTACATCACCGGCACCAAGAATCTCGATGAAACCATCGTGCGCGATTCCAACATCATGCAGGTCTGGGCCGATGTGACCCATCCGCTGCCCGTGCGCGAAGATATCGACTTCATCATCCACGGCGCGGGCATTGCCTCGCCGGTTTACTACATGCGCTATCCGCTCGAGACCATCGAGAGCGCGGTGCACGGCACGCGCAATCTCCTGGATCTTGCTTCACGCAACAAGAATCTCGAGGGCTTCCTGTTCTTCAGTTCCTCCGAGATCTACGGCGATCCCGATCCCCGCGCGGTGCCGACCAAGGAACATTACCACGGCAACGTTTCGACCGTGGGCCCGCGCGCCTGCTACGACGAATCCAAGCGCCTTGGCGAGACGCTCTGCACGATCTACAATGAGCATCACAACGTGCCTGCAAAGATCGTGCGTCCGTTCAACGTATTTGGTCCCGGCATGGGCCACAACGACCGCCGCGTGATCCCGATGTTCACCTATCAGGCACTCAATGGCCGTACGATCCCCGTGCATGGCAGCGGCCTGCAGACGCGTACCTTCTGCTACATCACCGACGCCATCTACGGCTTCCTGATGACGCTGCTCAACGGCAAGCGCGGCGAGGCCTACAACATCGGAAACCCGGACAACGAAATCTCGATGATAAAGCTGGCGGAGATGTATCCCAAGCTGCTGCCGGGCGCCTCCTTCACCAGCATCGACTATCCGGATACCTATCCCGCCGGAGAGCCCAACCGTCGCTGCCCGGATATCACAAAGGCCCGGGAAACCTTTGGCTATACCGCCGAGGTGGATGTCGAAGATGGTCTGGCACGCTTCATCGAATGGGCTCGCCATGAGCAGAACTACATCGATTTCGAGCCGGACGTGTCGATCAAACTGGCCGGATAACGGTCGTTGGTTACTCTAGGTCTTATCGGGCGGGGTGCCTGGGCGCGCATCATTGGCGCCACCCTGGACACTCTGCCCGACACGCGCTGGGTGCCGCTGAGCGGCCCCGGCGTTTTTGTTGATGGCGTCATTATCGCCAACAGGAGCAAAGATCACGTCTCCTCGGCCCTTCCGTTCGTGGAGGCGGGGGTGGCGTGCTTTATTGAAAAACCTCTGGCCACCAGTCTCGAGGACTTCCTGCGCCTCAAGGCGGCGGCTGCCGCCGCAGGCGGACATGTCTTTGCGGGGCACCTGCATCGGTTCAACCCCGCAGCAGAGGCCTTCTGTGCAGCCTTGCCAGAGATCGGTCCGATCCAATCAGCAACTGCGTTCTGTGCCAATGGCAAGCCGCGCGACGATACGTCGGTGATCTGGGATTGGTTGCCGCATCCGCTCTCGCTGGCGGCGCAGATCTTCGGCACTCCGGCAGAGCGCGCGACGGCCCGATCGCTTGAAGGGGGAGCGCGCCCGTTTCGTGTGGCCGCGCAGTTGTCCTATCAAGGAAGGCCATTCGACCTCGAGGCCAGCTGGGTATCGCCTGTTCCAGCCTTTCGGATCGTCGCCACGGGCACGAAGGGACGTCTCATCCTTGACGACAAGGCCTCGCACAAAGTCACATTCATGCGCGACGGAAACAGCCTCGCCGTTGCCCATGACTTAGAGCCGCCTCTAACCCGCGAACTTCGCGCCTTTGTCGATCTGATCCGTGGCGTGCGCGACAATCCCTCACCGCTCGATGCGGCAGAGGAGGTGCTGCGCAGCCTGGATGCAATCGAACGCTCCGCAGCAGCGGAAGGCGCTCCGGTCGAGATCAATTGGCCGGTCTGAGGTGCTGATGGATCTGCGTGAGGATATCCTGAATGCGCGTGTCCACATGGCCGGTTGCCATGGCCAGTTCGTGACGCGCGATTATACCGGCCTCGCCCTGTCTGCCGAAATGCGCATTCGCCGCCGCTGCAATGGCCAGAGGGGCCTCCACATCGCTCGGCTCGAAGTAAAACAGATGCTCCTGCAAATCGGCCAGGGCCGGAAGATCTTTCAGGCTTGCCGGAAGGATCGGCACACCCCCGGTGATCAGCGCATCAAAGACGCGGATCGGCAGATCGCCGCGGGTCGGAACGATCCAGTGGCTCATATGGGCCGCCCATTCGTCCAGCCGGTCCAATTCCGTGCGCTCATGGTACACCCGCGTTGCCGGGCCGACATGTTTGAAATAGGCGTTCAACGTCCTGAGCATCGCATTGCGCTCGGGGAATTGCGGATAGAGGATGTGACGCCCGAGGGGTTGCGGATCACGCGCCGCGGCCAGAAGGCGGTCGCGATGTTCGCTCAGATAGGCGCGTGACCACTGGATGACCGCAGCACTTACGGGACTTCCCATCGCCTTGGTCACCGCCGCGTAAAGCTCATTGTTGTGAGGGTGGCAGGGCACGTAGAAATCGGACATGATCGCCAATTGCTGGGATTGGCTAATCGCATGATGATTGTCGAAATCCCAGATACAGACATGGGCACGTGGCTGCTGGACAAACATGCTCACATATTTCTTGCCGATCTGAGCGACATCGTTGTTGTTCAGTATGTAGATCGTGTCCGGCTCGAACTGTTCGATGGTCTTCAGGTTTACCAATGAGATCCGGTTGGTATTCTCGACCTTGCTGAATATCCCGTCGCTCAACCGAACCTGCGTCTGCGGACGCAGTGTCATGCCCTCGGAAAAAGCCCGCCGGCGAGCTTCCTTTTGCACGTTCCATTCTTCTAGCTGCATACCCATCTCTCATGATCTTCGACCGAGGGTCTCAATCCTGTCCCGCCAGATTGTTTCCGCCCCGGCTTTTCCTGAGAACTTTTTATGGGCCTATGGTTAAATGTTCCTGAAATTCTTGCGGATTCGGGGCCTGATACCGTTGTCGGCCAGACGGTAAAGCTACACCGTGCAGCTTTACCGGATATGCATTTTCCGGCGGGTTCTCCTACTCCGCAGCCTGCCGCGCCATCGGGTTGTTGGGATGGCTCGTCCAGTTGGCATAGTTCGGATCGACCGGGCGGCCGGTGCGTTTGTCGAGGGTGCCGGCGGGCAGTGCTTCCATGGTGATGCAGTTTTCCACCGGACAGACGTTGACGCAGAGATTGCAGCCGACGCAATCCTCTTCCTTCACCTCGAAATGCCTGACGCCATCGACCATCGCGGTGATCGCCTGGTGGGACGTGTCCTCGCAGGCGATGTGACAGCGGCCGCATTTGATGCAGGCGTCCTGATCGATATGGGCCTTGGCGATATAGTTGAGGTTGAGATACTGCCAGTCGGTGACGTTCTGGACAGCACGGCCGGTGACGTCGTCCAGGGTGCGGTGGCCTTTCGTGTCCATCCAGGCGGAGAGGCCGGTGATCATTTCCTCGACGATCTTGAAACCGTAGGTCATGGCTGCGGTGCAGACCTGCACATTGCCGGCGCCGAGCGCCAGGAATTCCGCGGCATCGCGCCATGTCGTCCCCCCGCCGATGCCGGAGATCGGCAGGCCGTAGGTTTCCGGGTCGCGAGCGATTTCGGCCACCATGTTGAGCGCGATCGGCTTCACCGCCGGGCCGCAATAGCCGCCGTGGCTGCCCTTGCCGTTGATCGACGGGTTGGGCGAAAAGCTGTCGAGATCGACGGAGACGATCGAGGAGATCGTGTTGATCAGCGACACGGCGTCGGTGCCGCCGCGCTTTGCCGCGCGGGCCGGGAAGCGGATGTCGGTGATGTTGGGCGTCAGCTTGGTGATGACCGGCATGCGGGTATATTGCTTGCACCAGCGGACGACCATTTCAATATATTCCGGCACCTGACCGACGGCGGAACCCATGCCGCGCTCGGACATGCCGTGCGGACAGCCGAAGTTCAGTTCGATGCCGTCGACTTCGGTTTCTTCCACCAAAGGCAGGATCGCCTTCCAGGCCTCTTCCTCGCAAGGGACCATGATCGAGGCGACGATGGCCCGGTCCGGCCAGTTCTTCTTCACCTGCTTCATCTCGATGAGATTGGTGTAGAGATCGCGGTCGGTGATCAGTTNNGCAGGCGCGTGTGCTTCTTGCACCAGGCCGTGACCATTTGCACGTAGTCCGGCACCTGCCCCACCGCAGNGCCCATGCCGCGCTCGGGCATGCCGTGCGGGCGGCCGAAGTTCAGTTCGATGCCGTCGGCGCCGGTGGCCTCGACCAGCGGCAGGATCGCCGCCCAGGGCGCCTCCTCGCAGGGCAGCATCAGCGAGACGACCAGGGCGCGGTCCGGCCAGTCCTTCTTGACCTGGGCGATCTCCCGCAGGTTGATCTCCAGGCTGCGGTCGGTGATCAGTTCGATATTGTTGAGGCCCAGCAGCCTGCGGTCAGCGCCCCAGATCGCGCCGTAACGCGGACCGTTGACGTTGACGACCGGCGGTCCCTGTTCGCCGAGCGTCTTCCAGACGACACCACCCCAGCCGGCCTTGAAGGCGCGCTCGACATTATAGGCCTTGTCTGTCGGCGGGGCCGAGGCGAGCCAGAACGGGTTGGGGGATTTGATGCCGATGAAATTGTTGCGAATATCAGCCATGGTTGAATACTCCCCTCAGGCCACTGCACTGGCTGGCTGAGCGCCAGCGGCGAGCATGCGGTTGATGCTTTCGGCGGCGTCACGTCCCTGCGCGACGGCCGAGACGGTCAGGTCCTCGCCGCGACCGATACAGTCGCCGCCCGCCCAGACGTTCTCCATCGATGTACGGCCGTCTGCATCGACCAAGATCTTGCCTTTGTCGAACTGCAGCGCGCCGAGGCCGGAAGCGACAAATGTCTGGCCGATGGCCTTGAATATCTGATCGGCGGCGATGATGCCGGTTTCGCCGGTAACTGCGAGTTTGCCGTCCTTCATCGCGGTATATTCAACCTCGATGCCCGCGACCTTTCCTTCCTTGCCGATGATCGATTTCGGAGCCAGCCAGTGGCGGATGATGACGCCCCTGGAGGCGGCGAGATCCTGCTCCCATGTCGAAGCGTTCATGTTTTCCTTGCCGCGGCGATAACAGATCGTTACCTCCTCGGCGCCGAGCAGCTTTGCCTGGATGGCGGCGTCGATCGCGGTCATGCCGCCGCCGATGACGACGACACGGCGGCCTATCGGGACGGTTGTCTTGTCCTGCGCCTGGCGCAGTGCCGCGATGAAGTCGACGGCGTCATCAACGCCGGACAGGTTCTCGCCCTCCACGCCCAATCCGTTGACCCCTGAAAGGCCCATGCCGAGGAAGACGGCATCATATCGGGCGGTCAGGTCGGAGAGCGAGAAATCGCGGCCGAGCACACTGCCGTGTTCTATGGTAATGCCGCCGACGGCGGTGATGTAATCGACCTCGCGCTGGGCAAAATCGTCGACCGCCTTGTAGGTGGCGATACCGTATTCGTTGAGGCCGCCGGATTTTTCGCGGGCTTCGAGAATGGTGACGTCGTGGCCGTTGACCGCCAGACGGTGCGCTGCGGCAAGGCCTGCGGGGCCTGCGCCGACAACGGCGATCTTCTTGCCGCTCGATGGCTTGCGCTCGAAGAACTGCCGCCCGGTCTCAATGGCGATGTCGGTGGCATAACGCTGCAGCCTGCCGATCTCGACCGGACGATCCTCGGCCGTGTTGCGGACGCAGGCCTCCTCGCAGAGCGTTTCGGTGGGACAGACGCGGGCGCACATTCCGCCCAGAATGTTCTGGTCGAAGATGGTTTTCGCCGATCCGAGCGGGTTGCCAGTCGATATCTGCCGGATGAACATCGGGATATCGATGGCGGTGGGACAGGCCGTCATACACGGCGCGTCGTAACAGAAGTAACAGCGGTCCGAAGCCACCAGCGCCTCATGCTTGTCGAGCCGCGGGTGAAGGTCGGAAAAATTCGATGCGTATTCGTTGGTCGAGAGCCTTCCGGCCTCGATCCCGCTTCCCAGTCGTTCCATCCGAGTTCCCTCATTATATGGTTATGGACAACTATTGGGCAGAGGGTAACACGGCTTAAAATTTTATCAAACGGTAAAATTTTTGCCGGTGATGTTGCCGAAAATGCTTCATGCTGCGGTATCTATTATTTCCGGCAAGATGTGACTTCGATCCACGGAAAATGCGACTGCAAATCAGGGTGGATGCGACTTTGGAGTCGCCAAAGCCTTGGTGCAAAGCCCTTGCAGCGCTGGGCCTATGCATTGTTCGTTGTAAAAAATAACTAGTTGCGCGGATCACCAATGTTTGGCTGACTTATGGCTCCATCGTCCGCATTCCGCTCGATAGGCTTGGTCGACAGGGGCGGCTAACCAAATTGCAAGCAATGACGACCATGCCGTTAACTAAAAAAATCGGCGAAGCCGTCTATCTCCTCGAGGTCAGTGCATCGATCGGAATCGGCCGATGACATGCGGTTATTCCAAAGCAAATAGCGGTTCTTGACCATTGGCGGAAGCGGTTTACCACGCTATTCTTTCAAAGAATGGATCGGCTCGCCGCACTGCAATTTTTCGTTCGTGTCGTTGAGAGCGGCAGTTTTTCGCAAGCTGCGCGCGAACTCGGCGTCGGGCAGCCCGCCGTCAGCAAACAGATAGTTGCTTTGGAGCGCCGTCTCGGGACGCAGCTTCTCAACAGAACGCCGCGCGCGTTGCGCCCAACCCCCGCAGGCATCGAATTGTATGAGTCGGCTGTTCGCATGCTCGGCGACCTCGACGATGCCGAATACCGAGTGTCTCATGGTAACCACCAGCCAATTGGCGCGGTCCGGGCCGCGGTCCCGCCAATTCTGACCAGTATGTTCATCGTTCCGAGGCTTCCCGAGTTCTATTTGCGGTTCCCCGGGGTTTCCGTCGAGGTCGTCGTCTCCGAGCGGTACGCCGATCTCGTGCAGGAAGGCCTCGACTTCGCAATCCGCGTCGGTCACCTCGAAAATTCCGGGCTCGTTGCGCGCAAGATAGGAAGCATGCGGTTGGCGACTGTCGCCAGCCCGACCTATCTGGAACGCCACGGCTTGCCGTTGAACCCATTGGACCTAACCGATCACGAGCTTCTTCCGAATCGATATCTCGGAGCAATCATCGACTGGCACTTCAAGAACAGTGACCGGAACATTCTGTCACCCACAGCAGGAAAATTCAGCGCCAACAGTCCGGCGGATATGCGGGCTGCTGCACTTGCTGGTCTCGGAATCGTGCAAAGCGCGCGCGCATTGTTCGAGACGGAACTCCAGTCGGGAACGCTCGTCGAGGTGTTGTCGGATTATGTCCGCGATCCGGTACCGCTCAACGCAGTCTTCAGCAGCGCACGGGTTCCGCACCGCGTGCGTGTCGTGAGCGACTTCATCGCGCAATGCGTCGACGAGGAGCCGAGTCTGCGCCTCGCATAGAACCATTCCCTGGAGGAATAGAAGTTAGTCCTTCGCGCCGTCTTCTGCCTGATCTTTTCGTGCCTAAGTCCAAGGCGAACGCTCTTGCGGGCTGTGAGAGCGGAAAGTGCAGAGGAGCAGAAGCGATGCAGGAGAAGATGGTAGCCCTGGTTACCGGGGCAAATAAAGGACTTGGAAAGCAGGTCGCACAGGAGCTGGCCGACCGCGGATACGTCGTTCTCGTAGGATCGCGGGACTTTTCCAGCGGGCAGAAGGCCGCCGAGGAGATCGGAGACGGCGCTGTTGCCATCCAGCTCGACGTGACCGACACGCGGAGCATCGCCAACGCTGCCGAGCGCGTTGCGACCGAATTCGGCCGCCTTGATCTATTGGTCAACAACGCCGGAATCAGCCAGTCGGGGCGCTATAAGACAGGAGAAGAAGTGATCGCCGCCAGCGTTGCGAGTGTCGCGCCGTTGGACGAAGTTCGCGCTGTCTTCGAGACGAATGTCTATGGTGTCCTCGCCGTCACGCAGGCCATGCTGCCGCTGATCCGACTGTCATCTTCAGGACGCATCGTCAATGTCTCGAGCGGGGTTGCGTCGCTGACGCTCAATGCCGACCCGAGCTTCCCCTTCCGCCCTTCTTACGGCGTCACCTATTCTGCGTCCAAGACAGCTCTCAACGCGATGACTATGGCCCTTGCGATCGAACTGGAGGATTCCGGGATCAAGGTTCGGGCCGCTGGACCGGGTTATACGGCGACGGCCATCAACGATTTTCAGGGCACGGACAGCGTCGAGGTCGGAGCCCGGCCACTCGTTCTAGCGGCGTTGGATATGGAAAGCCCGACCGGGAGCTTCACGGGTCCCGACGGTCCATATCCCTGGTGACGTTACCAGAAACTCATGCCCTGAAAGAATGGAGAGAAAGATGGCTGACATCAACAGTCCAGACGAAGTTCTCGGCAAGGTGGCGATCGTCACCGGGGCGGCAAGCGGCATTGGTCGCGCGATCGCCGAACTGTTCGTTGAGCGAGGTGCACACGTCGTTGCCGTGGATCAAAACACGGCCGTCGAAGGAATGGCTTCCGACAGCCTTGTGCCTCTGGTCGCCGACGTGACGGTGGATGGCAGCGCGGAAAAGGCCGTAGCCACCGCCATCGAACGGTTCGGGAGGCTCGATATCCTCGTCAACAACGCCGGATACATCAACTACCAACCTGTCATCGAAACGACCCGCGAGGAATGGGAAAAGGTGATGGCGATCAATGCGACAGGCTACTTCCTGTTCTCACGGGAAGCGGCCAAGGCGATGCTGCCGAACAAACAAGGCGCGATCGTCAATCTCGCATCTTACGCATCCTTCTTCGCCTTCAAGGATATCGCACCCTATGCGGCATCGAAGGGCGCGGTCGCACAGCTGACCCGGGCGCTCGCGCTGGAAATGGCACCTCATGGCATCAGGGTGAATGCCGTTGGTTCGGGAGATGTCGTCACCAACCTCCTCCATACCTTCCGCGACGACGGCCGCGAATTTCTGACCGAGCACGGCAAGGCCGCGCCGATAGGCCGATCCGCAGAACCGCGCGAGATTGCCGAGACCGTCGCGTTTCTCGCGTCAGACCGTGCGAGCTTCGTTGTCGGATCGATCTTCATGGTCGATGGCGGCTTCAGCGTCCAGATCGCTTGATCCGAGCCTTGCTACGCCTTGATCGTAATTCGAAAACAAACGGGACAAAAATGAGAACCTCTGCGCAGCGTCTCAATGCCGATGACAAGCTGAGCGCTTCTGAAGCGAGGGCATTCTGCTTGAGGATGATCAAGGAGTTCTACGACATCGACTACACCGAGAGTTGGCACGGTGACCTGGACTCCTTGTTATCTGACGGCTCCGAGAATTGGTTTTCGGAGCCAAACCGTGGTTCATTTTATCATGCGCGAGACGCATCGGGATCGATTGTCGCTGTAGGCGGCCTCTACGACCTGAGCAGAAAGCCATCAACGCTGAAGCGGATCGGCGACCGTTACGACCAGAATACGCAAATTTGCCAGATCGTACGGGTGTATCTCGATGCGAAATTCCGAGGGAACGGGATCGGCGGAGAGATCGCCGCACTCCTCGAACGCGACGCTTTGCGCTTTGGCTATGACGTCTGCTATCTGCACGCTGATGCCCAGACAGCCAGCACTCTGAATTTCTGGAAGAAGTGCGGATACCAGGACTTTGGCCGCTTCTCGACTTCATCGGAAAGCGGCATCCATGCAAGCGTTGACTTTGAAAAGTATATCGACAGGCAATGAACACGTTCTCGACGTTTGCTCCCGTCGCCGATGCGGATAGCTCCAACGTCCGCACCGACCAGTGACCATCAAGTCAAAAAATACTTTAACCGGAGATCAAGATGGACAGGCTCAAAGGAAAAATTGCTGTGGTGACAGGCGGCAACAGTGGGATCGGTTTGGCAACTGCCAAACGGTTTGTGGCAGAAGGGGCGGAGGTCTTCATCGTCGGCCGCCGCCAGGAGGAACTGGACAAAGCGATCGAAATGATCGGCGCTGGAGTTACTGCGGTGCAGGGCGATGTTTCGCGACTTGGCGATCTCGATCGGGTGTTCGAGACTGTCCGCGCCAAGAGCGGAAGGATCGACGTCCTCTTCGCCAATGCCGGATTGGGCACTTTCGCTGCTCTTGGCGAGATCGACGAGGCGTCGTTCGATCTGACGTTCAGCGTCAACGTCAAGGGTACTCTGTTTACTGTGCAGAAAGCGCTGCCTCTCATGCACGCTGGCGGATCGATCATCCTCACCGGATCGACGACCGGGTCGATCGGAGGGGAAGCATTCAGCGTTTACAGCGCGACGAAGGCTGCGGTCCGCAACTTCGCCCGGAGCTGGGCGCTTGACCTCAAGGACTCAGGCATCCGGGTAAACGTATTGTCTCCCGGGTCTACCGAGACGCCTGGGCTCAAGGGCCTTGCGAACGCTGAAGAAGAAGCAGCACTGCTTGAAAGCCTCGCCCGGCAGACGCCGATCGGTCGTCTCGGCAGTCCAGATGAGACCGCGGCCGTGGCGCTTTTCCTTGCGTCAGATGACAGCAGCTTCATGACCGGCAGCGAGGTCTTCGTTGACGGTGGTGCTGCGCAAGTCTGACACCGCATGTTCATATCGAAGACGGTAAGAGACTGGGACTCGTCGATCGCTCGTTTGCCGAGTCGACATCTAGGATTAGGTTGGCATGCCAACTTCAGGTTGAGATGAACACGCAGTTTAGGCGCGCATGATGTGACGATTGTCCCTAAGAAGATTGCCGCAGGTTCTGGCTACCCTTCAGCAATAACGAGATAAGCGTCTCGGTGTGCTTTTTCCACCCGAGTTCTGGCCTGATGGTCGCGACGCCGACAATCGCGCGCAACAGGTCGAGAGGCGCGATATCTAGAGTCGCATCTTCCGGGCGGCCAGACTCGCTGTTGTCGTCCGCTTCATTTGATATCAGACAGTTAGAAGAGTCAGGTTTTGCCATAACCGATAGTATCGCATGGTCTCCGGTTTCGGCTATCGTGACCTGCATCAATAGCCGGATCTTGCAGCGGCCCTAAATACCGGTCCGTAGATCAAAGTTATTGGAGTGACGAAATGGTTGAAACGTTCAAGGCGATGGTTATCGACACTGTCGACGGCAAGCCGGCAGGTGTCTTCAAAGAGGTCGCGGTCAATGAGCTGCCCGACAACGATGTCCTCGTCGAGATCGCCTACTCGACGCTGAACTACAAGGACGGGCTGGCCATCACCGGCAAGGGCCGTATCGCACGCCGCACCCCGTTGATCGCCGGGATCGATATTTCCGGTACAGTGATCGAGTCCCGGTCTGCTGACTGGAAGCCGGGTGACAAGGTGATCGTGAACGGATGGGGCCTTTCGGAAACCGAACCGGGTGCATACGGGCGCTACCAGCGCGTGAAGGCCGAATGGCTGATCCCGCTGCCGGAAGCATTTTCCCTGCAGCAGGCAATGGCGATCGGTACGGCCGGTTATACATCCGCGCTTTGCGTCGACGTCCTGGAAAAATGGGGTGCGATCAAGCCGGGTGAGGGCGAGGTGCTGGTGACGGGTGCTGCCGGCGGCGTGGGGTCGGTGGCAATCGCGCTGCTTTCCGCCCGCGGCTATAATGTCACGGCCTCGACCGGGCGGCCTGAAACGCATGCCTATCTGCAATCCCTCGGCGCAACGAAATTCATAGATCGGGCCGAACTGCAGCAGAAGGGCGGGCCGTTGCAGAAGGAAAGGTGGACGGGCGGCATCGACAGCGTCGGTTCCATGACGCTTGCCAATGCGCTGGCGCAGACCGTGCGTGGCGGAGCGATTGCTGCATGCGGTCTCGCGGGCGGTGCGGATCTTCCGGCAACCGTGCTGCCGCATATCCTGCGCAGCGTCACCCTAATCGGCGTCGATTCCGTCATGGCTCAGAAGGAGCAGCGGCTTGCCGCATGGAATAGGCTTGCCCGTGATATGGACAAGGCAAAACTGGACGCCATGACGACGGTCGAGCCGATGTCGAAACTGCCGGAACTTGCCCAGGCCATCGTCGACGGAAAGATCCGCGGACGGGTCGTCATCGACGTGACCGCCTGAGGCGCATTTGGCGCATCCTGTTATGCGACCCTTGCAAGGGCAAGGGTCGCAACTGCATCGGTAACCGTCATCCGCAAGGTTGATGCCGGTGCCGCAAGCCGGCAGGCCGTCCGGTTATCGGTCTAAAGGCGCGGCCAGAGTTCCTGCGCTGCCATGGTGCAGGCCCTTATCTTCCGAGGCTGCTCCGGCAAGTTTGTTTCCTTTCAATCGCATAGAGCGCGGTTAGCGCACGAGCTCGCACTGACCCGGGTATGGTGCAGCTATGCTCCGGCGTAACGGATCCATGTTTGTGCGTACATGTTAAGTTGCTGAAATTACCCCTAAATCTGATAATTGAACGGATTTTCCCGCTACGGTACAGTGTTAGGATTGTTTTAACTATTCCGGGTCGCCGTATGTTGCAAAACAGCAAGCCTCGCCACTACCTTGCGCAGTTCTACGGGGCGAACGACAACCCGAAGGTCCGTTATCGCAAGACCAATCTCGTGGCGCGTGCGGTCTATCCAAATGGTGGCGTAAAGTCCTTTTCCAGCCTGCAGGTCCGTATCGTCGGTCTCTGCGAGACAGGTGCTCTCGTCCACGCCGGCGCTGTCGAGTTTCTGCCCGACCACTTCTATCTCAGCCTCGGCAATAACGAGGTGTTCTTCACCTGCGCCAAGCGGAATGTGATGAAGGACAAGATGGTCGTCGTCTTTTCCCAACCGGAAGATACTTTTTTCATCAATGCCTTGGCCAAGGGCGGGTTGCCGCTGACGGCGCTCAAGCGGATGCGGGCCTCGACAGTCGTACGGACCCGCACAATGCGGACCGGGAATAATGGCTGATTTTGCGATCCTTTGTCGGATTTGCATCTTAATGATCCGTCAATTGTGGATGTTAACGGATCGTTAAGCGTCACTGCCGGTGCAGGGCGAAGTGGGGTGTCGGGGCGTTTATTTTTGAGTGAGTCGCGCCCCACACATATTTCAGAAGGTGACCATTATGATCGACGATGCTGCCGGCAAGCCGTCTCCCATGTTTCCTGAATTTCCGATATCCGAAGAAAGCTCGACGCAACCACAGCCGTCTCGTGCGCGCCTCGGCGATATCCCGGTCGAGGTGCAGGTCGTGATCGGCAGGGCAAAGGTTTCCGTCGCCCAGCTGGCTGCCACAAAACAGGGATCCTGGTTCAGACTGGACAAGCGCTTCGGCGAGCCGGTCGAAATCCAGGTCAACGGACAGACGATCGGCTATGGCGAGATCGTTTCCGACGACCGGGATAATTTTGTCGGAATCCGCATGACGTCTGTCGAGAGCCGCTTGTAAACAGAGATGGGGGCAGGCGATCTGCCGCTGCTTCCAATTGTCATCCTGCCCCTCAATAAATATGAGTATTGTCCTCACGTTTAATCTTTACTCTGATAGTCAACTTATCTATGGTGCCGCTCACCGAAGGTTCCCGAGATGAGAATCGATCAGGCGAGGCGTGATGGCGAAGAAGCAGAAACGGAAGAACGGCGGCGCGAACGAGGCTGCGGCTGCAACCCAGCAGGCAAAACCTGACCGCGACGCGATCGATGTCCGCAGCTTCCTCTATGTCGGCGGCCGTGACTGTCAGGTGGCTCACTTGCGTGCGATCGCGACCCGCCACGGTGCTGAACTGATCCATCATGATGGCGGTCTGCGCGAGGCGGTTTCCCGCATCGATACCGTTCTGCCTTCCGTCGACTGCGTTTTCTGCCCCATCGACTGTATCAGCCACGATGCGTGTCTGAGGGTGAAGACGGGCTGCAAGAAGTTCGGCGTCACCTTCGTCCCGCTGCGCAACGGCTCGAAATCGAGCCTTGAACGTGCGCTTCAGACGATGAAGGAAAAAAACGATGAGAGACGAGCGTCCTGACACCAGCCTGTTTATCGGCCTGCACAAGCTGGCGGAGCAGAATGGTGAGGGACTGGTGCCGGAGCTTTACGAGATCCTGGCCAGCCGCTGCCGGGAAGACCGGCACAATGACAATGTCATCCGTTTTCCCGCCCATGCCACGGTGAGCGCCACGACCGTTCCGTCATGGGAAGCGGGCAAGGTGCTTTTGTTCCGCCGGTAGAGCCGGCGGAAGCGACATTGGTCAGGCGCGGCGGCCGAAGAGCGCGCCCGCTGCGATCAACAGCCAGCCAAGCAGCATCAGTGTGCCGCCCAGTGGTGCCGCAAACGGGAAAAGCCGATCCCCAAGATAGTGTCGTGCGACGAGATCGCCGGCAAACAGGATCGTACCAAGACCGAGGACGAAGGCGGACAATGTTGCCGTCCTGAAGGTGCCGTGGCCCACATAAAGCGCGAGAAGGACAGGGGCGTGGGCCAAGCACATGGTCGATGCATTGCCGAGGAAATACGTGTCGCCGCCATGGCTTGCAGCAGCGGCCAGCGCCACCCCCGACAGGCCCATCAGCCCGCTGACAAACAGAATCAACGGCCGAAATTTCGCCAGACTTTCCAAGAGTTTATTCCCTGTTCTGCATGTGGTGGCCAAGCCGTTCGATCGGCGGCCAGATGATGTCGCGAAGTTTCGGGTTGTCGATGGTTTCATCCAGTGCGCGCCGGAAGCAGAGCAGCCATTCATCCCGCTCCGCCGGCCCGATACCTGCGCCGAAATGGCGGGAGCGCAGGCGTGGATGTCCGTATTTCTCAACATAGACCGGAGGGCCGCCAAGATAACCGGTCAGATAGTCGTAGAGCTTGGCTTCGCTGCTTTCCAGGCTTTGCGGATGGATGGCCCGGCAGTTCCTGGCTTCGGGCAGCGTATCCATCAACTCGTAGAAACGCCTGGCCAGCGCGCGCACCTTGGTGTCGCCGCCGATCGCCTCGTAGAGGGTGATGGTTTCTCCCGTCATTCCGCCTTGCCCGCCCACCTTGCCCGCCGTATTGGCCGTATTGTCGCCACACGGTGTTAACGGGCGTGAAGGAGGCGGGCAAGTGGATTGATGAGATTGCCCGATGCCGGAAATAGACCCGCTGGAAGCTTGCGTCTCATGTGGATCACTCGGGGCCGGAATCGGTGTCCTTGCTGTCTTTTGCCGGAAGGGAGCCTGTGCCCGGTGTCTTGTTGTGATCGGTCAGGTGATCCTTGGCATGGGGGCCTGCAGCGGGGTGGCGGCCGGCTCCGGTATTCGCGCTGCCGCGTTCGATCGCTTCGCGTGCGTCTCTGTCTTCGGCCATGACTGACTCCGTTTTCTGCGCCTTGCAGGAAAACGATTGCTGCAGCCTTCAGTTCCGCCAACTGGCCTGCTTCGACACTTTGTCCCTGCAGGGCACAGATCAGCGGCTGATGTTGATCGGTGTGATCCTGCGGCTGTAGATGTCGAGGCTGCCATCCTCGAGAACACGGTAACGTTCTTCGACACGGCTTCCAAAGCTGCTGTAGAACTCATGAGTAAAGGTGTAGCCCACCGGCATGTTGGCAAAGCGGCCTCTTGGTTGCCCGCGGTAGGTAAGGCTGCCGGCGATCGGCACGATGCCCGGCCCGTAATCGATCGCACGAAACTCCGGATTGCCCGTGGATTCACAGGCCGTCAGCGCAATTGCCGCAATGGCCATGACAAGCAATCTTTTCATTGGATAGCATCCTTCAACCGACGCGGATCTTCCGGTTTGAGGAAATCCGCAAAAAGGGATTTAGGGCAGGCGGGCGGTCAAAGAAAGACATGGTGCCTAATGCAAGTCCTGGGGCTGGAAGCGCAACCGGCGGGGGGTCTTGACTGGAGGTCGAGATCGAACCGGATCTACGGCTGCGCTTCCAAGCGTATAGCTGTGAAAGGTGGTTCATTTCACAGCGCCAACGTCGATGACGGAGCCGTGCCCTACCAGTTGACCGGGAAATGCAACGCAAATCCTTCAACGCGACATTGACGTGAATTTCATAGCAAATGTTTGTCTCGGGATTATCCCTGACAAAAGCCAGAATGGTATCGTTCTGTCGCATGGGCGTTCTTTGCGACGCGCTGTTACAAAATTCCTGATGCGTGGTGGTCGGCCATCGGATAAATCGCTCTTATGGTAAGCTCTCCCAACATTCTGATTGTCGACGATCACGCGCAGACTCGCGAAGCGCTGAAGCTCTATCTGGAGAAGGTCGGCATGCGGGCGGCCGCGGTCGATGGCGGCAAGGAGATGGATCGGGTGCTGATGTCCGGGGGGGTGGACCTCGTCGTGCTCGACGTCATGCTTCCGGGCGAGGATGGGTTGGCGATCTGCCACCGTCTTCGTGCGACAAGCAAAATTCCCATTCTGATGCTGAGCGCACTCAACGAGGAGACGGATCGGATCATCGGGTTGGAACTCGGAGCGGATGATTATCTCGCCAAGCCGTTCAATCCGCGTGAGGTTGTGGCCAGGATCAAGGCCATTCTGCGCCGCTACGAGCCGTCCGCACCGTCGCTGGGCGGAGAACATGGCGGTCAGGTCCTTCGCTTCGGCAGCTGGTTGCTTCAGATAGACCGCCGCTGCCTGGTCGACGAGGATGGCGTGGAGACGCCACTCACCGTTGCCGACTTCCAATTGCTTATGGCATTTCTGGAGCGTCCGAGGGTCATTCTGTCGAGGGAGCGACTTCTCGAACTGACTTCATCGCGCAGCGCCGGTCCCTTCGATCGCGCGATCGACAACCAGGTCAGCCGCCTGCGCAGAAAGATCGAGCAGAAGAGCACGGATCGTCCGGAGCTCATCATTACCGTGCGTGGAGGCGGCTATTGCCTGGTCGCCGATGTGACAAAGGCGTAGTTTATGAGGATCGGTGTGCCTCAAAGCGTTCGAGGACAGCTCATTCTGCTGCTGCTCGGTTGTCTGCTTGCAGCGCAGATGCTGAGCATATCCTATTTCATGCACGACAAGAACAGGCTGCTTCTCGACTATCGAGCCTTCGATGCTGTCGAGCGACTGCTCAGCACCGCAAAAATGCTCAAAACCCTTCCCGCGGCGGAAGAGGATGCCATCGTTACGACTCCATCCGAATGGGGCATGCAATTCACCATTACGGATGCGGCTCCGCAGGTGCGTGACGAGCTGGAATTATCCGGGGATCTCGCGATCTTCCTGAAGAAAAAGTTCGGCCTCACTCTTGGCGACGGCTTTATTCTTGCTGCAGCGGAGGCGGTGAGGGGGCAGGAAACCGCGGGTCATGCCAGCAAGGCGGGACGAAGCCTGGTGCTTCTGGCATCGATCAACCTGGATGACGGGCGATGGCTGACCGCGCGCGATGTGCTGCGTTTGCCAAAGACATGGGCCTGGCAGCTGATCGCGACGATTCTTGCCACGGTCTCTATTGTGGTTGCCGTCGTCTGGTTCATCGTCGCGAAGATAACCACCCCGCTTCAGCATCTCTCCAATGCCGCTGACAATCTGGGGCGAAGCGAAGACCTGCAGCCGATCTCCTGCTCGGGGCCTTCCGAGCTGAGGAAATTGACCCGCGCATTCAACGATATGGCGACGCGTCTTACCAGGTTGCTGAATGAACGCGCCAAGATGCTGGCGGCAATCGGACATGACCTGAAATCTCCGATCACGGCGATGCGGTTGAGGATCGAGCTTCTCGATGAAGGCGAGCCGAAGGATAAGCTTGGCCAGTGTCTCGATGAGATCCAGGAGCTGGTGGATGCCGCACTTTCCCTGTCGCGCGGCAGCGATACGCCAGAGCCGGAAGTCGTCTTCCAGCTCGAAGATCTGATGAGCGAACTGGTGGCGGACCTGAGAGCCGCCGGGGCCGATATAACCCTCGTCAATCCTCATCGCTTCTTCATTTACGGGCGTCGAGCCGCATTGAAACGGGCGTTGCGAAATGTGGTGGAGAACGCATTGCGATACGGTCACCGGGCAAGAATATTCGTTCGTCCGGCGATGCTGGATGCCTGCGTCCTGATCGACGATGACGGACCGGGCGTTCCCGAGGCCGAGCGGACCCGTATTTTCAATCCGTTTTTCCGCCTCGAGCAATCTCGCAGCAGGGACACGGGCGGCAGCGGCATCGGCCTTGCCCTGGCCAAATCGATCATCGACGCCCATCAGGGACAGATCCGATACGAGGATGCCGATTCGGGCGGAGCCCGGGCGGTAATCATCCTGCCGCGGCTGATGGACCAGGCAGGCGCAGCCTAGCGAGTGTCGCGGTCCGGGCCAATCCGGAAACGCTTCAAATCCTTCTTTCATCGCATGTCTACTGCATGAGGCGAGCTTAACTCGCGTCGTGGCCGCTCACCACGCCGGCGGGTCGTGCCGCCAATTGGAACCTTCAGAATCAGCCGGCTCATCCGACCGGCGGGAGCATGTTCGGCTTTGTCGCAGGAGCGTTGCCGTTCTTGATCTCTGATACCGTTTGATTACCGAAAAATTACGTACGGTTACAAACCGATGCGCCCGCGCAACATCGGCCGTGGCGGCTTCATCTTCATCCGATGAAGACGAGCCGCCCAGCTTTCGTCCGTCGCCGGGGCCCCGTATTCCTTTTTCACCGAATAAGCCTTCGGTTTTTTAATTTGGTGGATGGGGCTCCCGGCCGCGGTCCATCGTCTCAATGGAGATCATAATGAACATCAAGAGCCTTCTTCTCGGCTCCGCTGCAGCTCTCGCAGCAGTATCCGGCGCGCAGGCAGCCGATGCGATCGTCGCGGCAGAGCCCGAGCCGATGGAATATGTCCGCGTTTGTGACGCCTTCGGCACCGGCTATTTCTACATCCCGGGCACCGAAACCTGCCTGAAGATCGGCGGCTATGTTCGCGTTCAGCTCGACGGCCGCAGCGATGACGACTTCGGTGGCGACGCTGGTTACCGCACAAATACCCGCGCTCAGGTTCGCCTCGAAGCCAAGACCGACACCGAATACGGTGCGCTCACCTCGCGTGTAACGCTTCGCGCCAACAACAACTCGTCGAACACCTACTCGGTATCGATCCCTGATGGTGCTGGTGGTTCTGACACCTACAGCGCGTCGCAGGGCAACAGCGACTTCTTCCTGGAGGAAACCTACATTGAACTGGGTGGCTTCCGCGTCGGTTACTTCTACAACTACTTCGACACCGGGCTTCCGGGCGAAACCGTTCTGGCCGACGACCGTCCGTACAACAACGGTGGCGAAGGCGCTGACACGCTGAACAACTCCATCCGTTACACCTATGACGGCGGTGCTTTCTCGGTTTACGGTCAGGTTGACGCGTTCAACTCGCAGGCCGGTTACAAGACCGACGATGCAGGCAATGCTGACGAAATCGGCATCAACGGCGTCATCACCGGCAAGTTCGGTGGCGTAACCCTCGACTTCTTCGCCGGTTATGATTTCGACAACGAGAATGCAGCTCTTGCTTCCACACTGACTGCAGACCTCGGCCCGGGCTCGCTCGGCG
Source organism: Neorhizobium sp. UBA7851 (assembly GCA_002500765.1). GTDB lineage: Bacteria > Pseudomonadota > Alphaproteobacteria > Rhizobiales > Rhizobiaceae > Neorhizobium. Next base: position 3,659 of record DLSX01000234.1, on the reverse strand, counting down.
TCTTCGCTGCCTATGCCTTCGGCCAGAACCGTTATTTCGACGCTGCTGAATGGACGATCGGTGCGGAATACGCAATCAAGGTCACCGACAAGTTCTCCATCGCACCGGGCGCCCAGTACTGGGATAACATCACGCTCGATAACGACGGCGACTTCGACGGCGGTGATGCATGGCGCGTCGGCCTGACGGCTGACTACGCCATCACGCAGAACCTGGCTGCCAAGGCAACGATCAACTATACCGACGTTGATAACGGCACCGACTCCGCTGACAAGTGGGACGGCTTCCTGCGTCTGCAGCGCTCGTTCTAATTCGACCGCATATGCCAAAAGAAAGCCCGGAGCGATCCGGGCTTTTTTGCATTCGGAAGCTTCCCGAAATGCATCGAGGCAGGTGGTGGCTCTTCCGGGCAAATCCGGCGGCGGCCGCCGGACTTCGGGTGTTGCAGTCGCGCGGCTGATCTAAAGCGCGTCGCGATCCAGCGAGGCCGCCGCCGACTCGCGAATTCTCAGGCTCTCTTTGATAAGCCGAAGCGATTTGAAGGCGATAAACGACGTTGCGCGTTCCTCTTCCCTCTCGCGCGCCAGCTTCGCGCTCAAGTAGATGAGCACGGCTTCAAGCCTTTCATTGGTGATTTCATGGCAGCCGGCCAGTCGCTGCGCCAAGTCAGTGAGCATGATCCCCTCCCGATTTTCCCCAAGTCTATTTAATCACAGAAGTCTATTTGAGTGGAGTTGTTTCGAATCGGAAGAAGAATAAGGTTTACACCCAATTACATTTCGGACGATTCTTCTTGTTCTGAAGCATGGATGGAGATGTAGACTTAAGGTTGTGAATTTTGAGACCATAAGCCAACGTTCTGATATGCCTTGAGCATCCAGAAATACAATAGTGTTGATGATGATGGAGTTCACGCGGCTCGAACGACGCGCGTCAGATCGTTTTGTCGACCCGGATTCCGCGTCGCATTGCCCGGCTAATCGTGACAATGGCGGCTGAACCGAAACATATTAAATGGCGCACCCGACAGGATTCGAACCTGTGACCTTTGGAATCGGAATCCAACACTCTATCCAGCTGAGCTACGGGTGCTAACCGTGCCGGCGATGACTCGCCGGGTCCGATGAGAGGTTCTTAGCCTAGCTCGGCAAAGGCTTCAATGCCAATAGCGATGCCGATGACGGAAAAATCACAATGAGGTAAAACTGCCGATCTCAATTCAAATGCCGGCAGGGCGAGGATGCGTGGCCGTGCGGGTAGTCCGGTAAAGCCAAGTTCATCGGCGGGCTATCTTGCTTTTTTGTTCGCCAGCCCGGATATGCGGTTGCGGCTGCTTATGTTCGGCCGGAGGAGAAAAGACATATGATCGACCCCAATCACCCGTTCTATGATGCACTCTGGCGCCGGGTGCTGATCCCGGCCGTATGTTTCGTATGGTGCGCAATAGAACTGTATACGGGTGAAATCGTCTGGGCGGCGATTGTCGGTGTCCTCGGCCTGTATTCCACCTACAAGCTTTTCTTCGACAGAAAGGCGTCCGGCGGAGACAAGCCTCAAGAACGTCAGGACGACTGAGCTTCCTTCCCGTTGGCCTTTCAGCGCCAGTGGAGAGACGAGATTGCGCGGTCGATCAGCAGGTTGGCCGTCTTCATCCTCACCGTCGCGTTGTCACGAAAGTGCGGTTCCACCCGGTCCGGGTGATTGAGCTTGGCGAATTGGCGGCGTTTTTCGGCAAGCATGGCTTCGTTGTCCTTCGCAGAGAGCCCCAGATCCTCGGCAATTTCCCGCTCCGTCAGGCGCTCCAGATGGGCCGGCATGACGGGAGGTTCGGGTGGTGGTTGGGGGATTTCCGCAGTTGTCGAGGCTTCGGTATCCGGGATGCCGACATCTTGTTCCCTTGCGGGCCAGTCCGCCAGATAGTCGAAATAGGTGCCTGCGTCGGCTCCCGTCGCTTCAGGGCGGCCATCCGGTGTGATGAAACCGGCGCCCAATCCACGGATACGGTACTCCGTCGCTTCGGGCGATGTTTCCTCGTCATCCTTTTCTTCCTCTTTCAGCCGGCTCAGGACCGACTGGAATATAGACTGCCCTAACAGCATGCGCCCCCCCCGGTCCAGAACCACCATTCTGGCAGCCGGACATGGCGCCGAGCTTGCGCTCCAGCAGGTTTAGGACTGGCTCTGGCCTTGCGACTGCTCCTGTGCGGGCTTCACTGTCAGGTGTACCTTGAGGTTTTCGCCGGCAGGTCCGATGCGCATGCCGGAAACCGGGGCGCAGTCGCGGTAGCAGAGGCCGGAGGCGATGCGGACATAGCGGTCGTCGGGGCATAGGTTGTTGGCCGCATCGAAGCCCACCCAGCCGAGGCCGGGAATATGCGCCTCGGCCCAGGCATGGGTCGCCACCTGATCCGGCCTGTCTTCCATGAGAAGATAGCCGGAAACATAACGGGCCGGTACGCCGGAAAGCCGGGCTGCCGAGATAAAGATATGGGCGTGATCCTGGCAGACGCCGGTCTTTGCCGCCAGGGCCTCTTCGGCTGTGGTTTCCGTCGTGGTGGTTCCGGGGGTATAGGCGACCGTCTCGTGGATTGCGTCCATCAACGCGTGCATCTGGGCGAGTTCGCTGTCGCCCCTGACGTTCCTCGCGATGTCCCTGACCATCTTTCCGGGCTTCGTGCGGCCGGTGTCGCGAAGGTAAAGCCAGAGCGGGGTGCAGCCGAGATGCTGACCGAAGACGCCCGCCTTGTCGAGTGTCTCGACTTCGCCGGTTGCGGTGATGCGGATCACATGTTCTGCGCCCTCGACGGAGACCAGTTCGACGCGATTGTCGTACTGGTCGAAATAACCCGTTTCGATCTTTGCGCCATCGACCTTGACGGTCCAGTTCAGCACCTTCTGGGTCGGTCCGCTGATCGGCGTCAGCCTCAAGCGCTGCAGCAGATAGGGGACAGGTTCGTCATAGAGATATTCTGTCGTATGCGAAATCTTCAGCCGCATGGGGGCGTCCTTCAAGTGGCAGTCGAGCGGTCGGGCTGATTACTGATAGAAACGGTAGCCTTCGGAAATCTCGGCGCTGAGCTGGTAGTTGCGCGCGATAAAGTCCTCGAGGAATTCGTGCAGGCCCTGGTCCATGATCTCGGTGACCGAACCACGCTTGAGCATGGTCCGGATTGCATCGGCCGTGCCATGCGCCGTCAGCCGCTCGCCGCCGTAATCGTCTGAAAGGTAACGCAGGTTGCTGACGATCTTCTCGTAACAATAGGCGAGCGAGCGCGGCATCTGCACCTGCAGGATCAGCATGTCGGCAATGTTTGCCGCCTGGTATTCGCCGTCATAGACCCAGCCATAGGAGCGGTGGGCCGAGACCGAGCGCAGGATCGATTCCCACTGGAAATTATCGAGCGCCGAGCCGACCTGGCTGACCGAGGGCAGCAACACGTAATATTTGACGTCGAGAATACGGGCCGTGTTGTCGGCGCGTTCGATGAAGGTGCCGATGCGGGCGAAATTGTAGATCTCGTTTCTGAGCATCGAGCCATGGAAGGCGCCGCGGATGAGGCCGCAGCGGTGCTTGATGACGCCGATCAGTTCGGGCAGGTCGGCGGCCTTCAGCTTGCGCGAAAGCCGCGCCTTCAGGTCGATCCAGGCCTCGTCCAGCGA
>DLSX01000054.1 GCA_002500765.1 Neorhizobium sp. UBA7851 | reverse complement strand
TGCGGAGGCCGTCGGGGCTGAGCGCCCAGCCGGATGGCTGAGCTGCGATCCGCCGTCGGGTGCGCAAGCCGTCGCGGGCGCCCCAACATTTTTGTGTCCGCTGTGGCTACGATCTCAGACGCGCATGGGCTATCGCCATCAGCCCAGCGGCAAGGCAGCTCGACCGATCGATGTATCGACGATATCTCGCGGCTGGCGGCGATCACCGGCTCTCCATCGAGCAAGATTCTCGCCCGGCGTCTTTTGAACATTCCGGGTCAGACCGGCATCTATTCCACGAAAACGCTGCCTAGCCTGTCGACCGCTATGCGCGCGCGATGCCTCGAAAGGCTTACCGATCACACAAGCGACTGGCTGATCGTCGATGAAGATGTCTCGGGCGCTCAGTGGCAACGCCTTATCCTGCTGTCAGGCGGCCACGGGTCATTGATCGAGGATCTCGCGACGGGTCTCGATAGAAGCAATCGGCAGCATATGCGGATCATCCGCCGGGAACGGACCGCGGATCTTAGAGCGCTACTAGAAGCATACCTTCGGGTCGCTCAAGGCGCGCGTCGGCTGGACCAGACCGATTTGAGCTGAACCCGCTTTTCGAGCTTTCGGCTTCTTCCTTACGTTCACTGTAGCGGTCGACCAGAGAATTGGAGGCATCCCGCGTCAACAGCGTGAACTTAACCAGTCCCTCGCAAATGTCGACGACGCGGTCGTAATAGGATGACGGCTTCATTCGGCCAGCGCCTCAAATTCCTGATACGCCTTTGCGATGCTGCTCTGGTTCGGGATTGTGATCATCCGCATCCAACGGCCTAGCGGCCGTAAGGCGTTCCGCGCCGCACATCTCCGTGAACCCCACTTTCAATCGCTGAAGCATCGTGCCAATACTGCGCTATGACTTTGCTCGGAAGCGTCCATCGCCTTTTATTACTTGTCGCCATGCTCGCGGTCGTTATTGGCCCGACGAGCATCGGGGTGGCAGGCAGCGCTATGGCGTCTTCAGGGAACGCACCGATAGAAGCCATGGCCAGCTACATGCCCGGCATGCAGATGACGGAAGATATGCCGTGCTGCCCTGACGAGCAGCCGGTCAAGCCGGATTGCGCCAAGGGATGTCCTTTCGCCCTGGTCTGCACAACATCGATCCTTGGGCACGCGCCTGACAGCCATGGCTGGTCTTCCGCCATCTCCTGGCAGTCGCATCGCTATGATCTTTTGCCGGCGTCGCAACTGATGTCGGCACTCGTCGAGCCTCCGGCCCGACCTCCGAAAGCCTGATCTCCAGCCATTTTGAAACTTGCCTGCGGATCGAGCAGGACGCGTGATTGCGTCTGCGCTGATCTGGTGGCGATCAATTTTGACCCGAGGACGCGATCAAAACATCCGTCCCGACGAGATCGAACATCATGAACAAGACCTCCCTTTCCGCAGGAGCGATGCTCCTCGCCGGCGTGCTAATTGCCGGCTCCGCCACCGTGGCCCTTGCAGCCTCGCAGGACTACGAATTCCAGCCCGTCTCGACCGACGTGAAACAAGGTCAGGGATCGCTGGTCTCCGTCCGCCTCATCGACAAGCGCACAGGCAAGCCCGTTCCCGACGCCGTCATCTTCACCACCCGCATGGACATGGCCCCTGAAGGCATGGAGATGATGACGACACCCGTCGAGGCGGCGACCTCGACCGAGCCCGGTGTCTACGCCTTCAAGACGGACTTCACCATGGCGGGCGGCTGGCGCTTCAAGCTCGCCGCCAAGATCCAGGGCGAACCCGACACGGTTCAGGGCGAACTCGTCCTGAAGGCGGCCCCTTGAACACGCCATCACGTGTGGCAGCCACGCTCTCCCTCGCCGTATTGCTCGGCGGGGGAGGCTATTGGGCTGGCACCAACAATCTTGGCGCGCGGCTCGGCCTTGTTGTCGTCGAGCCTGCTCTCGCCACGCCCAAAGCTTCTGCGACCGCCCCGACGGGGATAGTCATCTATTACCGCCATCCGGATGGACAGCCGCAGTTCTCTTTGGTGCCGAAGAATGTCGACGACGGTCGACCGTTCGTCGCCGTCCGGGAAAGCGAGGACGTCAGCTTCAGCGACGTCGCCGCCAAACCGGACAAGACGGTGGATGAAGCCAAAAAAGGTGCGAATCCTGCGGATCGTAAGATCCTATACTACCGAAACCCGATGGGCCTTCCGGATACCTCAAAGGTACCGAAGAAGGATTCCATGGGCATGGACTATATCCCCGTCTTCGACGGCGATCAGGGCGACGCCTCGACCGTCAAGGTCTCGCTCGGCAAACTGCAGCGCACGGGCGTCAAGACGGCGACCGCGGAAATGGCCAGCGTCAGCCGCAGAATCCAGGTGCCAGCAACCGTCACCTTGGACGAACGTCTTGTCAGCATCATCTCGATGCGAACGGATTCGTTTGTCGATGACGTGGCCAACGTTACGACCGGCGACCACATCCGCAAGGGCGACAAGCTCTTCCGCTTCTATTCAAGGGAGATCGCGACCGCGGCGTCGGAATATGCCGCCGGCAGGAGCGATGTACGTGGCAATGGCGACGCCGGTTCGGCGCTGCGTTTGAAAAATCTCGGCGTGCCGCAGGAGGTCATCGATACGATTGCGAATACCCGTCAGGTGCCGACGAGCATCAGCTACGTGGCCCCGCGCGACGGTATCGTCCTCGAACGCATGGCGACGACAGGCATGATGGCGAAGCCCGGCGACGAGCTGTTCCGCATCGCCGATACCTCCAACGTCTGGGTGATGGCCGACGTGCCGGAATACGATCTGGCGTCGGTCCGAAACGGCGCTGAGGTCAAGATCACCATCAGGAGCTTGCCCGGCAGAACGTTCAAGGGTGTCGTGGATCTGATCTATCCGCAGGTCGATATGCAGACGCGCACGACGAAGGTTCGCATCGAGCTTCCTAATCCCGAGGGCGTGCTGCTTGCGAATATGTATGCCGACGTCAAAATCGAGGCGGGCGCCCCGAATCCCGTCGTCGCCGTTCCCAGCAGCGCCGTCGTCGACACCGGCGATCGTCAGGTGGTCTTCATCGACAAGGGCGACGGGAAGTTCGAACCGAAGGACGTCAAGCTTGGCGTTCGCGGCGAAAACCAGACCGAGATCACAGACGGTGTGGCCGCGGGAGACAAGGTCGTGGTGGCCGCCAACTTCCTGCTCGATGCCGAAAGCAACTTGAACTCGGCGCTCAGCGCCATGACCGAGGAGGCCAAGCCGTGATCTCCCGCATCATCTCGTGGTCCGCCCACAATCTCGTTCTGATCTTCGTCGGCGCTGCCCTTGCAATCGCCGGCGGCGTCTACGCGCTGCGATCCCTGCCGCTCGACGCCATTCCCGATCTCTCCGACATCCAGGTCATCGTCTACACCGAATATCCCGGCCAGGCCCCGCAGGTGGTCGAGGACCAGGTGACGTATCCGCTGACGACCTCGATGCTGACGGTTCCGAAGTCGAAGGTCGTGCGCGGCTTCTCCTTCTTCGGCGTTTCTTTCGTCTACGTCATCTTCGAAGACGGTACCGATCCCTACTGGGCGCGCAGCCGCGTGCTTGAATATTTGAACGCCGCGCAGAGCCGTTTGCCGCAGGGCATCACGCCGACGCTCGGCCCCGATGCGACGGGCGTGGGCTGGGTCTATCAATATGCGGTCGTCGCCAAGCAACTGTCGCTCGCCGAACTTCGGTCGCTGCAGGACTGGGTCGTACGCTTTGCAGTTTCCAAGGCCGAAGGCGTGTCCGAGGTCGCGAGCGTCGGCGGATTCGTCAAGCAGTATTCCGTCGTCGTCGATCCAGCGCGGCTCAAAGCCCAGGGTGTCTCGCTCAACGATGTGGCCAATGCCGTCCGCGCCAGCAACACCGACGCTGGCGGCCGCACGATCGAGCTCTCCGAGTTCGAGTTCATGGTCCGCGGCCGCGGCTACCTGAAGGGCATTCCTGATATCGAGAACATCGTCCTAAAGAGCCAGAATGGCGTGCCGCTGAAGCTCAGCGACATCGCGAGAGTGGAACTCGTGCCGGACGAGCGGCGCGGCATCACCGAACTGAACGGCGAAGGCGAGGTCGCAAGCGGCATCGTGCTGCAGCGGTTCGGAGCCAATGCGCTTAATGTCATCGACAACGCCAAGAAGAGCCTCGATGCTGTCAAAAGCACCCTTCCTGCAGGAACCGAGATCGTCCCTGTCTACGACCGCTCGACGCTGATCGAGGCAGCGATCGAGACCCTGAAGGGCACGCTGGTCGAAGAATCCATCGTCGTTGCCCTGGTGACGATCGCATTCCTTCTGCATGTGCGTAGCGCGCTCGTCGCCATCATCATGCTGCCCGTCGGCATCCTGATGGCCTTCATCGCCATGAAGCTGCTGGGCATTGGCGCAAACATCATGAGCCTCGGCGGCATCGCCATCGCGATCGGCGCGATGATCGATGCGGCGATCGTGATGATCGAGAACGCCCACAANNAGGTCGGCCCGGCGCTGTTCTTCAGCCTGCTGATCATTACCGTCTCGTTCCTGCCGATCTTCACGCTGGAATCGCAGGAAGGCCGTCTGTTCGGGCCGCTCGCCTTCACCAAGACCTTCTCGATGGCGGCTGCCGCCCTGCTGTCGGTGACGCTGGTGCCGGCGCTGATGATCCTGTTCGTTCGAGGCTACATCGTTCCCGAGCACAAGAATCCGTTGAACCGGTTCCTGATCTGGATCTACCGCCCCGTCATCGCCGGCGTATTGCGGGTGAAGACGCTGACCATTCTGGCAGCGCTCGTCATCCTCGGGGTGTCCGTCTGGCCCGTCCAGCATATCGGTAGCGAGTTCATGCCCAATCTCGACGAGGGCACGCTGATGTACATGCCGACCACATTGCCCGGCATCTCCGTCACCAAGGCGGCAGAGCTGATGCAGACGCAGGACCGGATCATCAAGTCCTTCCCCGAAGTGCAAAGCGTCTTCGGCAAGGCAGGCCGCGCGCTGACCGCCACCGACCCGGCGCCGACCGAGATGTTCGAGACGATCATCACCCTGAAGCCTAAATCCGAATGGCGGCCAGGTATGACAACCGAAAGCCTGAAACAGGAGATGGACGCCGCCCTGCAGTTCCCTGGCGTCTCCAACGCCTGGACCATGCCGATCCGCGCCCGCATCGACATGCTGTCGACCGGGATCCGGACGCCGGTCGGCGTCAAGGTCTATGGTACCGATCTCGGCGACATGGAGAAGATTGCCCGTCAGATCGAAAGCGTGCTGAAGACAATCCCGGGTACGTCGAGCGCCTACGCCGAACGGGTGATCGGCGGCTACTATCTCGATATCGTTCCCAACCGGACGGCGCTCGGCCGCTACGGACTGACCATCAACGATGTCCAGGACGTTGTCGGCATGGCGCTCGGTTCGGAGGTCGTCACCCAGACGGTGGAGGGCCGCGAGCGGTATGGCGTTGCCATCCGATATCCACGGGCATCCAGAAGCGACCCGCAGTCGATCGCCAGGGATGTGCAGATATCGCTGCCGGGCGGCGGAACGGTTCCTCTCGGCGAGGTCGCGGACGTCAAGCTGACCCGAGGCGCGACAACCATTCGCACCGAGAACGGCCAGCTTGCCGTATACATCTACGTCGATATCGCCAACCGCGATCTCGGCGGCTATGTCGCCGAGGCCCAGCAGGCGGTCGCCAAGAGTGTGACGATGCCATCAGGCTACTCGGTCGCCTGGAGCGGCCAGTTCGAATATCTCGAACGGGCGGAGGCCCGGCTTGCCATCGTTGTTCCCCTGACGTTGGCGTTGATCTTCCTGCTGCTCTACCTGAACTTCAAGGCGCTGACCGAGACTGTCATCGTCATGCTGTCCCTGCCCTTCGCACTGGTCGGTGGCATCTGGCTGATGTGGTGGATGGGCTTCAATGCGTCCGTGGCGGTCGCCGTAGGCTTCATCGCGCTGGCCGGCGTCGCGGCGGAAACCGGGGTGATCATGCTGATCTACCTTGACCATGCGATGAAGGAACAGCGTGAGGCCTGCGCGCGGGAAGGTCGTGCCTTCTCGAAGCTGGACCTCAACAGGGCGATCATGGTTGGCGCGGTCGAACGCGTCCGACCGAAGATGATGACCGTCGTCGCCATCATGGCGGGCCTCGTTCCGATCTTGTGGAGGACCGGCACGGGTTCGGAGATCATGCAGCGCATCGCTGTTCCGATGATCGGCGGCATGGTGTCGTCGACGCTGCTGACGCTGATCGTCATTCCGGCCGTCTATGGACTGATCAAGGGCTGGCGTCTGCCAGCCTCATCCAGTGCCGATCACTCTGGCACCGAGTACCAGAGGCGCAATCTGCAGGCTGCTGAGTGACCCTTGGCCGGAGCCTCACGCGGCTTCGGCCACTTCGTCACACAAATGAAGTCACAACCACGCGACCACCGCCAGAAACTTGTCACCTCGTTAGATTTCGCGCCTTCCAACCCATCTTCCGAACGCAAAGAGACGACAGATACCAAGGACATTGATCGACCTCTGCGAAAAACCTTGACGTCACCGCGTCTGGGCTTAGCTATTGGTGCGCTCATCAAACGAAGGAACGACCTTGCTGCATCAACAGGCCGATATCATCCGCGCACTCGGCATTGCGCCGAGCTTCGATGCAGCAGCAGAGACAGAGCGTCGAGTTGCCTTTCTGGCCGATTATCTGCGCACCACGGCATTACGCGCCTACGTCCTTGGCATCAGCGGCGGCGTGGATTCCCTGACCGCCGCCATGCTGGCCCAGACCGCTGTAAGTCGCCTGCGCGAGCACGGCCACACGGCAGAATTCGTTGCAGTGCGTCTCCCGTACGGGGTTCAGGCTGACGAGGCCGATGCGCAGAAAGCCTTGGCGGCGATCCGTCCCGATCGTACCGTCACCATCGACATCAAGCCGGCGGCCGATGCAATGCTTGCAGAGGTCCGTCGTGAGGCAGGCGAACTGTTTGAGGCAGCCCGGGTGGATTTCCACCTCGGCAATATCAAGGCGCGTCAGCGCATGATCGCGCAATACGCGTTGGCTGGCGCCGTCAGCGGCCTCGTGATCGGTACGGACCACGCCGCCGAGGCATTGATGGGATTCTTCACGAAATTCGGAGATGGCGCGGCCGATATTCTCCCGCTTTCGGGTCTTACCAAGCGCCGCGTTCGTGCCATCGCCAAGCATATCGGAGCGCCACAGGAACTGATCGACAAGGTGCCGACCGCCGATCTCGAAAGCAATGCGCCGCTGCGGCCGGACGAGGACGCTTACGGCGTCACCTACGACGAGATTGACGATTTTCTCGAGGGCAAGGCGATCGCGGAATTAGCACGCCAGCGAATCCTCACCATGTACACAGCGAGCGCGCACAAGCGAGCCTTACCGGTCACGCCGGAGTAGCCAACATGCCCGCCGGCGACTGTCGCATGGCTCAGGCATGAGCATACTCTGGTCCTATCGCCATCTGACGCCCCGGCAGGCTGATTTTATCAAGTTGAGGCGCAACTCACCACCACCTCGATCTGAGGCTTCGCAGGTCTGATCAATGTCTGCGACGTTTTCACCTCTCCTCGAGGCGTTGGAAGAGGCGCGATTGTGCCGGCTCAAGCGCCCTTCGATGCCTTGCGGATGCCACTCTGCCGAAAATTGGCTGTACGGCACACGATTTAAGGGTGCGAAAATTTCCACGAGATCATAAGCCTGCGGGTTGACCCTGCAGCCGCTACAGGGTGCAAGGTCTGACGTGTCAAACTTAACTGACCTCAGCTTAGTCCTGAAAGGCTTTCAGATGGAAACTGTAGAAATGAATGTGGTCGGAATGGACTGCGCAAGCTGCGTCGCAAAGGTCGACAAGGGCCTGCGTGCGCTTCCCGGCGTACTGGACGTCAACGTCTCGCTCGACAGCACGATAGCGATCATTCAGATCGACCCCGAGATCATCGGCGCGGACATTCTGCATGAGACGGTCGTGGACCTCGGATACAAGGTCTCGAACTGACTTCGCCGACACTCCGTCAGGCCGGACGATCTCTTCGATATCCGGCCTGACGGACCGGCGGTCTCTTCGTTTCGATCTCGGTCATCGGACCCTGAGTTCTCCAACCTACGCTGCGCCGAGCGCCGATGTGACAAGCAGCGAGGTTTAACCGGCCGAATAAAGACCAAGGGCATCAATGGCCGGCGACGGCTTCATCTTTCACGATCGACCAGACGCCGCAGTTTCCGAAGGCGAATATCCTGTGGCTCGTGCATATCGAGCGTGCCGACGAATGCGCCGGCTGCGCTCATCATGTAGATTCCGGCCGTGTGATCCATGGTGTATTCCCCGCCATCCAGCGGCACCTTCTTGTAATAGGCTTTGAACGCCTTCACCGCGGCTTCCGTCTGCTGCGGTGTTCCGGTCAGGGCGACGATCCTGCTGTCGAACGACGACATATATTCGGATAAGATCTTTTGCGTGTCGCGCTCCGGGTCGACGGTGATCATGATCGGTGTCACCCGGTCGGCGTCCGCCCCGAGGTCGTCCATGAGTATCGTCAACTCGGACAATGTGGTCGGACAGACATCGGGGCAATGGGTGAAGCCGAAAAAGACCAGATAGGCCTTCCCTGCCACATCGGCGTGAGTGAACCGTTTACCCTTGTGCGAAACCAGCTCAAACGGCCCCCCGATCGAGGGGATCCCGCGGTCATGGGCGGGCCGGGTTGGGTGCTCGCGCCCTGACGGTGCCATGTAATAGCCGGCGATTAGCACAGCGACAAGGATCGCGCTGCCTCCCCAGGCAGCGGTGCGGGCGATCTTCAGCACGATCACTCAGCCTTGGGCTTATGGTCGTCATGGTGTTCGGCTGCCTTGGAAGGCCCGAGCCCCTGGACAGCGAAGTCGACGGTTATCGGCCCAGCGTTCTTGAAGTTGAGAGTGGCCGGAAAGCGCTCCCCTTCCACCAGTTGTTTCCTTGGCCTCACGAACATGATATGCGACGCGCCGGCCTTCAAGACCACGGTTTCGCCCGGCTTTATTTCGATCCCATCTTCGATCTGCCGCATCTTGGCGACCCCCTCAACGAGGGTCGATAGATGAAGCTCGAGTTTCTCAGAAACTGGACTAGATCCGGAGAGCAGGATATCGGCCTCCTTTCCGGTGTTGGTCAACGTCAGATATCCGCCGGCGACCGGCGCCGATGCGGGCGTCGCACGGGCGAACGGGTGCCCGATAACGATAAGCCCGGCCGTGTAGTCGTGTGCTTTGGATTGCGTCGCCATGGCGATTGCAGGAATACTCAAAGCCAGCGCGGCCAGCATGGTGCTAAAACGCATGTGATATTCCATTATGCATCTGCGGTTACTCGATATCCCGGCGGCCATGGCGAAGAAGGCGAAGCGCGTTGGCTGTTACCAGCACCGTCGCCCCCGTATCGGCCAGGATCGCCATCCAAAGCGTGGTGACACCGAAAAGCGTCGTGCCGAGGAAAACGACCTTTAGGCCGAGTGCGAGTCCGATATTCTGCCAGATGTTGCCAAGCGTCGCCTTCGACAGGGCAATGAGATCCGCCACTCCCATGACCCTGTCGCGAAGCAGAGCAGCGTCGGCGGTTTCCAGCGCGACATCGGTGCCTCCGCCCATTGCCACTCCGACTGAAGCGGTGGCGAGCGCCGGAGCGTCGTTGATACCGTCACCGATCATGGCGATCGGCCCTTGCGTCTTGAGGCGCGAGATCTCGGCGAGCTTGGCGTCCGGAAGCAGTTCCGCCTTGACGACCAGTCCGAGCGCCGATCCGATCGCTGTCGCTGTGCGCTGATTGTCGCCGGTCAACATGACGGTCTCGACGCCGATATCCTTCAGATGCCGGATGGCAGTTGCGGCGTCGTCACGCGGCTCATCCCTGAGCGCAATGACGCCCTCGATCTGGCCATTCATCATCAGAACGACGACCGTCTTTCCTTCCTCTTCAAGGTGCGTGATCCGCCGGGCAAGGTCGTCACCGACGACAGCCTGCTCGGCTGCAAATCGCGGAGATCCGACGGAGACGAATCCGTTCTTCAACCGCGCGGTAACCGCCTTTCCGGGCGTCGCCTTGGCGCCGCCGAAGCTCGCCGGCACAGATAAGCCTTTTGCGACCGCCGCTTCACCAATCGCGATCCCAAGCGGATGGCTGCTGTTCCGTTCGACGGCGGCCGCGCGGGCCAGCACTTCGGCTTCTGTCCCGACAATGGCCCACACATCCGTCACCTGCGGGCGGCCGCGGGTCAGCGTTCCTGTCTTAT
>DLSX01000073.1 GCA_002500765.1 Neorhizobium sp. UBA7851 | reverse complement strand
ACAGGCCCTGCATCATCGCGCCGGAGACGGCCAGCCCGGCGCCGATCAGCAGCCCAAGCGCGGTGCGCGGCAGGCGAACCGCCTCGAGGATCACCCGCTCCTGCGTCGTAAGGCTGTCACCATTGCCGGTGAGATAGGCGAACAGATCGCGCAGGCCCACGCCGGTTGGCCCGACATGCAACGAGAGCAGGCAGGAGAAGACAAGCAGAATGGCAAGCAGAAAGAGCACCAGCACGCCCTGAGACGTCCTGTCTCCTTCCTCCGCCCGGCGGAAGGGCATGGTGAGCGCTTTCATCAGTTGATCTCGCCCGGATAGATTTTTGCAGCCAGCGCCCGCGTCGCTTCCGGCGTGCGTGGCCCGAAGCCGAGCAGCATAAGCCCATCCATCGAAACCAGCGCTTTATCGGCGGCGGCAGGCGTGGTCTGCATCGAGGGAAGCGCAAACATCTGTTCCGGCGTGATCGAGTGATCGCCACGCGACATGGAAAGGATCACATCCGGCGCTGCGGCAATGACGGCCTCATCGGACATCGGCTTGTAGCCGTTGATCGTCGGCGCAGCGTTGACACCACCCGCCATCTCGATGATTGCACCGGCCTCGGTATCAGCGCCGCCGGCCATCAGACGGCCGTTCGAAACGGAGAGAACGAACAGAACCTTCTTTTTCTTTCCGCCGTTCTTTTCGGTGATCTTGGCCACATCGGCGGCAACCGCTTTCAAACCATCTTCCGTCTTCGTCGCCAGAGCTTCGGCCTTGTCCGACAATCCGACGGCTGCACCGACATCGCGGATCTTCTGGCCGATCTTGTCGACCTCCGGCGGCGTCGGAATGACGACCATCGGCACTTCGCTGGCCTTCAGGATTTCAAGAACCGGCGGCGGGCCGGAACCTTCCTCCATCAGGATCAGGTCCGGCTTCTGCCCCAGAATGCCTTCCGCCGAAAGCGCCCGCATATAGCCGACATCCGGTTTGGAATTAGCGTCTGCCGGATAGAAGCTGGTGGAATCGCGCGCCACGATCCGGTCCTGCGCGCCGAGATCGTAGAGGATCTCGGTGATCGTGCCACCGACGGAAACGATGCGTCTGGCTTCGGGATTGCCCTTGTCTGCCGCAAGTACACCGCCAGCCGTCATTGTCGAACCGACCAACAGCACCGCAAAGAAACGCCCAAATCTGGAAACCGAAACCATGATGACCCACCCAATCGCGCTGCCGCAGGTCTTGACGAAAATCAGACGGCGCAACGCTGTAAATTTCAATAACTTGAGTTGACTACGCAAGTTTTTTTGGCTTTTCAAGGGGAGAGCCGGCAGATATCTTGACCGGCAAATGAAACTTAAGCGAGGGAAGTTTCCATGTATATTGCAATGAACCGTTTTCGCGTCGTTCCGGGCTTCGAAGAGGCTTTCGAAGCCATCTGGCGCGATCGCCAGGGCCGCCTTGCCGAATTACCGGGCTACATCGAATTCCACATGCTGAAGGGCCCGAAAGCGGAAGATCATTCGCTCTACGCATCCCACACCGTCTGGGAGACATTCGAGCATTTCAAGGCCTGGACGACCTCCGAGCAGTTCCGCGCGGCACATGCAAATGCCGGCAACAACCGCGGCAAGGTGGAATATCTCTCCGGCCCGCATTTCGAAGGTTTCGAAGTCATCATCCATGAAGACAAGAACGGCGTGCGCGCCGCCGATGCCGCCTGAGGAGCATTGATGAACGCCGTAACCGAAATCACGCCCGATCGTCGCGAACGTGCACTCGCCGCGCTGGCGGAAAAGCCTGACGGCATCGTCGAGTCGATCGCAGCCGCCGCTGACGTGACAACCGCGGAAATCCTCGAAATCCTTCCCGAGGGCTCTGCCGTCATTGCGCCGAAGGAGAGCTTTCTCGACATCTGGAACGAGCTGACCACCTGGGGCATCGTGCTCTTTCTCGTTCACACGGAAGACGTCGTCGCCGAAATCGATGGCGAACTGCCGGTTGGCTCGGAAGGCCATGGCTGGTTCAACATCCACAGCGACAGCCCGATCGGCGGTCATATCAAGAAGGACAATTGCGCCTCGATCACCTTCGTCGATCGCGCCTTCCACGGCCGCCGCTCCTGTTCCGTCTGGTTCATGAACGCCAAGGGCGCACCGATGTTCAAGGTCTTCGTTAAGCGCGACGAGGCCCGTGAACTGCTGCCTGAACAGCTCGCGAAATTCGAGGCGCTGCGCGCAAAATATAGCTGATAAAGGAAAAGGCGGGTGCCCGATTGAGCACCCGCCTTTCCGGGAAGTCCGGGTTCGGACCGGAAACCGTCCATTCAGTGATGAGCCACGTGTTCGGGCTTGCCCTTGCGTTTGGTGGAAGCAAAATCTTCCAACTGCTTTTCGCTCATGGATTCTTCCATGCCTTTCGAAGCGCCTTTGAGTTCGCTTTTCTTGATCTCGCCGCGCTTTGCCGCAAGTGCTGCCCCTGCGGCCTTCTGCTGTGCTTTCGATTTTGCCGGCATCTCCGCCTCCGTTATTTGGTTACTGAAAATCTAACCGGCCAGGACGGTTTTTCGTTCCAATCGACAAGTACGGAACCTCTCTCCATGCGACGTGTTGTTTCCCGACGACCAGTACATTCGAAAGGAACCAGCCATGGGCGCGACATCTCCGAAAACCGGCACCGACTTAGAGCGCGAACAGCGCGACACCACCAATCCCGAAGCGCTGAAGGAAGCCGCGCGGCTCGGCAATCACGACACCTATCTGGTCGAGACCGACCTCGAAGATGCAGATCAGCGTGAAGACGGCGACCAGCCGGATGGCCGCGCCAGCCCGATGAGCAACGCCGACAACCCTGAGCGCAGCTGAATGCGGAACCTCCCTGGCCTCTCGCGTGTTGCTTTATCGAAGCAATAACGGAGAGATCCATGGACGCCGACACACTACCGACCACCGGGTCGGGGCCGACGCCCGAACCGGAAAAAGGACGCAACGCCCATCCCCTGCACCTGATGCCGGGGATGGAGGTCAAGGCAGCGCCGACACTTGCCGATCCGGAAGCCGAGGACTTCGTCTCCGAAGCACTGGAAGATCTTGTCGCCTGCCACATTCCCTTCCTGCTTGCCGGTACATTTGCGATCAGCGCCTATACCGGCATCACCCGTCCCACCAAGGATCTCGACATCTTCTGCAAGGCAGGCGACTACGCCCGCATCCTCGCCCATTTCAAGGAAAAGGGTTACGAGATCGAAGTGGAAGACGACCGCTGGCTCGGCAAGATCAAGAAGGGCCGCCACTTCTGCGACGTCATCTTCGCCGCCTCCAACGGTACGATGCCGATCAGCGACAGCTGGTTCGACAATGCCCGCCAGATCGAGATGAACGGTCACAAGGTGCGCATCATCGCGCCGACCGAGCTGATCTGGTCGAAATGCTTCGTCCAGCTTCGCCACCGGTATGACGGCGGCGACATCGTCCACATGATCCTGCGTGCCCATGACCAGATCGATTGGGACAGGCTGCTGAACCATATGGAAGTGCATTGGGAAGTGCTGCTCATCCACCTGTTGAACTTCCGCTGGATCTACCCGACCGAGCGCGACAAGGTGCCGGACTGGCTGCTTGACGAACTGCTCGACCGCCTCAAGGCCCAGCGCGAACTGCCGCTGCCGCAGATGAAGATCTGCCGCGGCCGCATGTTCAGCCGTGTCGATTTCGAAATCGACGTCAAGGAATGGGGTTTTGCCGACGTCGGCGGCGAAGGCGACCTGCGCGACGGCGTGAATGAGGAAACGAGAGAAGGAGGCCCCGCGTAATGGCCAAGGCACCCGAAAAGAAGCAGGATACCACCGCCCCGGCGAACGCGAATGGCAAGACCAACGGGAAACAGCGGATCGCGGCCATGGGCGATCTTCACGTCAAGGAACACGGCTCCGTCTCCTACAAGGAGCTTTTCAGTGAGATATCCCAGGAGGCCGACATCCTCGTATTGACCGGTGATCTGACGGATCTCGGCAAGCCGGCGGAGGCAGAATTGCTCGCTGCCGACCTTCGCTCCTGTTCGATCCCGATGGTCGGCGTTCTCGGCAATCACGATTACGAATGCGGCCATGTCGATGAGGTGAAGGCAATCATCAAGGATGCCGGCGTCCATCTTCTCGAAGGTTCCGCGATCGAGATCAACGGCGTCGGTTTCGCCGGCGTCAAGGGTTTTGCCGGCGGTTTCGGCCGCTATATGCTCGGCTCCTTCGGCGAACCGGCGATCAAGGCGATGGTAGCGGAGAGCGTCGAGGAAACCATGCGGCTCGAAAACGCCTTGAGGCAGGTCCGCTCAGAACGCGCCATGGTCGTCCTCCATTATGCGCCGATCCAGCAGACTGTCGAAGGCGAACCACCCGAAATCTTTCCGTTCCTCGGCTCCTCCCGGCTTGCCGAAACGATCGATCGTTTTCCGGTGAAGGCCGTCGTCCACGGCCACGCCCATCGCGGCACCTATGAAGGCCGAACCCCCGGCGGCGCGCCGGTCTACAACGTCGCCTCGCATATCGAAAAGCCGACCGGCAAGGCCTATGCGCTGCTGGAATTGTAGCAGGCTGACTTTGATCTCTACTCTGCCCTTCACCCATAGCGCAGACTGCTGCCTTCATCTCTCCCGGCAGGCGGGGCGAGGAAACGTGCCTTGCACGACCTCAACGACTATGGCGAGACGGTGCCACATGTGTCCTTCTCCCCGTGAGAACAGGGAGAAGGTGCCGACAAGCAGATGAGGGCAGTCGCCAACACACGCGACAGCCGCAACCAGCAGAGAAATTCTCCCACAGCCCTCCCAGCCCATGGAACCCTAAGCCGCTTCGTCCGTTTGCCGGTCTCTTTCAACGAGGGACCGGATCGCATGACGGACTTGAATGCCGCCGAGGAGTTTCGTGTTTTTCCAAAGACTTGGGGAGCGGAATATGTCGCCCTCGGCGAGGTGCGCTTCCGGCTGTGGGCGCCGGGGCAGGAAACCGTCGTCCTGCGGCTCGATGGCGAAGACACGGAGATGAGCGCAAGCCGTGATGGCTGGTTCGAAATCCTCGCGACCGGCGTTTCGGCAGGAACCGAATACAGCTTCGTCCTTGCAGACGGCACCGTCGTACCCGACCCGGCTTCCCGCGCCCAGAAGGACGATGTCAACGGTCCCTCTCTCGTCATCGATCCGACCAATTACGACTGGCAGGACACTGGCTGGACAGGTCGTCCCTGGGAAGAGGCCGTCATCTACGAACTGCATTTCGGCACGTTCACACCGGAGGGCACGTTCAGCGCCGCGATCGCGAAACTGCCCCATCTCGCCGATCTCGGCATCACCATGATCGAAGTCATGCCGCTCTCCCAGTTCGGCGGCAGACGCGGCTGGGGTTATGACGGCGTGCTGCTTTACGCCCCGCATTCGGCCTATGGTCCGCCGGAAGACTTCAAGGCCTTTGTCGATGCCGCCCACGGCCACGGCATCTCCGTCGTGCTCGATATCGTGCTCAATCATTTTGGCCCGGAAGGAAACTATCTTCCTCTGCTCGCCCCCGATTTCTTCCACAAGCAACGGATGACGCCCTGGGGCGCGGGCATTGCCTATGATGCCGACGCCGCCCGCCGTTACATGGCGGAAGCTCCGCTCTTCTGGCTGGAGGAATATCATCTCGACGGCCTGCGCTTCGACGCGATCGACCAGATCGAGGATATATCGGACAAGCATATCCTGATCGAGATTGCCGAACGTATCCGCGCCGAGATCACCGACCGTCCGATACACCTGACAACGGAAGACTGCCGCAACGTCACCTTCCTGCATCCGCGGGACGAAGACGGCTCCGCCCCGCTTTTCACCGGCGAATGGAACGATGACTTTCACAACGCCGTCCACGTCTTCGCCACCGGCGAAACCCATGCCTATTATAGGGATTTTGCCGAAAGCCCAGAAAAGCTGGTCGCCCGATGCCTGGCGGAAGGCTTTGCCTATCAGGGCGAGGTCTCACCGCAATCGGGCGAAAAGCGCGGCGTCGACAGCAAGAGCCAGCCGCCCTTAGCCTTCGTCGACTTCATCCAGAACCACGACCAGACCGGAAACCGCGCACAGGGAGAGCGCCTGATCTCGCTTGCCGGCGATGCGCGCACGAAAGTCCTGCTGGCGACGCTTCTTCTCTCGCCGCATATCCCGTTGATCTTCATGGGCGAAGAATATGGCGAGACCAACCCGTTCCTGTTCTTCACCGACTTCCACGGCGATCTGGCCGAGGCGGTTCTCGAAGGCCGGGCGAAGGAATTCGAAGGCCATGCAGGTCACGGCGAAAAGGTACCGGATCCGAATGCCAAAAGGACCTTCGAAACCTCGAGGCTGGACTGGGACAAGCTGGAAAAACCGGTAGGCCGAGACTGGCTCGAGCTGACCCGCGAACTGCTGAAACTTCGGCGAGACATCATCGTCCCTCTGCTGGCGACGGCGAAAGGCGGCACCGGCAAGGTGATTGAGACCGGAAACGGCTACCTCGCCGTCTCATGGGATTTCCCGAAAGGGAAATTCGCGATCGCCCTCAACATCGGTGAAGCCGCAAGGCCTTTGCCCGAGATGCCGGGAAAACCGATCTACGCCTATCCGAAAAAGGATTACCCGGAACGCCTGACCGAACTTTCCCCCAACTCCCTCCTCTTCAGCTTCGAAAAGGCATGAGCCGCCGCATGATCCCGACAGCGACCTACCGCATCCAGTTCCGCAACGGCATGACATTCGACCGTGCCGCCGGCCTCGCGCCCTATCTGAAGCGCCTCGGCATCAGCCACCTTTACGCCTCCCCCATATTCACCGCCACGAGCGGTTCCACCCATGGCTATGACGTGACCGACGCCAACGAGATCGATCCGGTGCTCGGTGGCCGCGAAGGCTTCGACCGCATGGCGGCGGCGCTCAAGGCCGAAGGGCTTGGCGTGATCCTCGATATCGTCCCCAACCACATGGCGGCCTCGCTTGAAAATCCGTGGTGGCGCGATGTGGTCGAGCATGGCGAGGAAAGCCGTTACGCCCGGCATTTCGACATCGACTGGTCGCGCCGCCTCACTCTGCCTTTTCTGGGAGACACATTCGAGAACGTGCTGGAGGCCGGAGAGCTCTCGGTGAAGCCCGATCCAGGGACAGGCAGGCCTGCCCTTGCCTATCACGAAACATTCTACCCTTTGAACCCGGCCACCTATGCTGAAAGCCAGGCAACGGTGCTGCAGATTACCGACAAGGCTGCCATAAGCGACCTGCATGACCGGCAATCCTATCGGCTGATGTCCTGGCGGGATGCACCGCGCGATCTCTCCTATCGCCGTTTCTTCGAGATCACCGGCCTCGCGGGCGTGCGCGTCGAGGATGCCAAGGTCTTCGACGACACTCATCGACTGATCCTTGATCTTGTCCACTCGGGCACGGTGGACGGCCTGCGCGTCGACCATGTCGATGGCCTCGCGGATCCGAAAGCCTATCTTGAGCGCCTGCGAAATGAAGCCGGACGGGACTGCCACATTACGGTCGAAAAGATCCTTGGCGATGGCGAGGACATCTCGTCCGATTGGCCGGTGTCCGGCACGACCGGTTACGAATTCATCGCAGCCCTCAGCGACGCTCTGATCGATGGCGGCAAGCTGAGCGGGCTCCACAGGGCTTATGCGGCTGCAAGCGGAGCTGCTCCGGATATGGAAGCGGAGCTGCGCAACGCCAAATTGCTGATGGCGGACAACAACTTCGCCGGGGAAGTTGCAACCCTCGTCAAGCTTGCTGAATCGATACATGAAGAACTGCCGGACACGGCTCCGCTTTCTTCCGGGTCGATCAGAACGGGGCTGAGGGAATTGCTCGTCGCCTTTCCCGTCTATCGCACCTACGGCACGATTGAAGGAATGCCACCCGAAGGCAGGCAGATGCTGGAAAAGGTCACCACCGATATCCGGCGCGGCCAGCCGTCGGCCGACCTGACGGCCCTGCCCTTCCTCACAAGGATCCTGAACGGTGACGTTGCGCCTCCGCTCTCGGACAAGTCTTCGACATTCCGGACTCGCTTCCAGCAGCTGACCGGCCCCCTGATGGCAAAGTCGGTGGAAGACACGCTGTTCTTCCGCCACCACGCCCTGCTTGCCCTGAACGAGGTCGGTGCCGAACCTCTGACCCGGCAATTCGCGCTGGCGCATTTCCACGAACAGATGGCCGAGCGGCTGAAACGCCAGCCGGACGCGCTGTCAGGCACGTCCACCCATGACACGAAACGAGGAGAAGATGCCCGCGCCCGTCTTTATGCACTGAGTGAGGCGCCACAGATTTGGGCGGATGCAGTCGAGCGCTGGCGGCGGATGAACGGAGCCGCCTTGACCCGGCTTGACGATGGCCCCGCCCCGGAACCCGAGGTGGAATGGATGCTCTATCAGGCGCTCGCCGGCGTCTGGCCGCCAGAACTTTCGCCCGACGACGCCGACGGCCTTGCCGCGCTGGAAGAACGTTTCCAGGGATATGCCGAAAAGGCAATTCGCGAGGCAAAGCTGCGGACAAACTGGGCCGATGGAAACACGGCCTACGAGGCTGCCGTCAGAGACTACGTCCACGCCATTCTGTCACCCGGGAACCAGACATTTCTCGATGACTTCACCGCCACGCTTCGCCCTTTTATCCGCGCCGGCAGCGTCAACTCAATTACCCAGACGATCATCAAGCTGACGGCTCCCGGCGTGCCGGATATCTACCAGGGCAGTGAAACCTGCGACCTGTCGCTTGTCGATCCCGACAATCGCCGCGAACCGGATTTCGAAAGACTCCAGGCGCAGTTTTCGCAAGGCGGAAAACTGCAATCCACCGACGAGGCGAATTGGCTGACTGGCAGCCTGAAACAACAGGTGATCGGCAAACTGTTGCAGCTTCGCAAGGCCCTGCCGGAGCTTTTCCGCAATGGCCGATATCTGCCGCTTGAAGCCACCGGCATACGCGCCGGAAACATTGTCGCCTTTGCGCGACATGATGAGCGCAACGCCATAGTGGTCATCGCTCCACGGCTTGTGCTGGAAGCGCTGCAGGATCTTGCATCGGCCCGCTCGACGCATTGGGCTGAAACCCGCGTCCCTCTTCCGGCACCGCTTGCCGGACAACGCTACCGGGATCTGTTTTCGGGCCGCATCTTTGACTTTGCCGATGACGCATCGGTCAACTGGACCTTCGCCGATCATCCCTTCGCCGTCCTCGTCTCCGAGTGAGCGATTGAAGTAGGACAAAAAGAAACCGCCGGACCATCCGGTCCAGCGGTTTTCGTTTTCACCTCGTCTTTTTTCAGCTCAACGAAGGCCGAAGAATGAAAGAATGGCGAGGACGATGACGACGGCTCCGACGAGCCAGACAATACTGTTCATGATGCTCTCCTGAAAGGTTCGACAGCGTAAGGCGGGCCGCCCTCGGTCATGCAAAACCGACAAGATTGAGAACCGCGATGACGATCACCACTGCTCCGACCAACCAAATGATGCTGTTCATGACGTTCTCCTTTTGATGTCGCAAAAGTGAACGGTCGCAACTCCAAAAGGTTCCCGGATTGACACGCTGTTTGGCGGTCATTTTCAGGAGCATCGAAAGAACCGGGAAAGGCTCTAAGGCCCGCCCCGCCTCAGGCCCGCATTGCGATCGAGCTTTCCGTGTTCCGACTTGTAGAAATACTGGTTCGACAACAGCCAGCCTTTGAGCGGCCTGAGCGGGAGAATGCAGGTCAGAAGCAGGAATGGCAGTGAGGTGAAGAAATGCATCCAGAATGGGGGATGGTAGACGACCTCGATCAGCACTGCCAGCGCCACGCTTGGCACGCAGGCAAAACACACGACAAAGAAGGCAGGTCCATCTGCCGGCTCCGCGAACCCGTAATCCAGCCCGCAGACTTCACAACTCGGCTTCATCGAAAGAAAGCCGTCGAACAAATGGCCCTGCCCGCAGCGAGGGCAGCGACCACGCAACCCGGTGTTAGACGGCGAAAGTGTCGGCCAATGTGCATCATGTCCCATGGGATCCGGCTTCCTCTCGAAATTCATCTGGAGAATGCCTAACGCCGAACATTAGCAATCATCAAGGTAACAAGATGTAGCGCGTCAATCTGCCTCCCCCGAAAGATGCATCCATCAAGAATGCAACCTTAGTTGGAGATCAGTCCCAGATCCGCTCCCGTTTCTCGTAGCGATCGATGATTTTCAGGCTGCGATCCGGTTCGATCATGTAGGTCTCATGAACTTCCCGACCCAGTTGACTGGTGAACTCATGGGAGAACGTGCTGCCGATCGGCGACTTGGTCAGCCTGGTGCGCGGCTGGCCGCCATAGGTGATGCTGCCGGGTATGGGCGCGAGACCCGATCCGCTATTGAAATTATAGCCGACAGTGGTGGCCGAGGCTGAGCATCCCGCAAGAGCAAGGGCCAGAATGGATAAGACAAGGGCCGGTTTCATGGCATCATCCTTGAGCATGAAGATCGTCACGGCGATCTTTCTCGGTGAGTATGATGATGAAATAGGGCTCGGCGGATAATTCCGCTACCCTTGCGGAAGATATCGGATACATCTTGGATAAAGTCAGTCAATTCAAGGAAACATCCGTGCCAAGACCCGTTTCCGGCATGTCCATTGCCGAGCTGTCGATGTTGATCCACTCGGGCATCATGAGCCCCGTCGAAATAGCCGAAGCGGTCTTCGATGCCATTGATCGCCACACGGACAAATCCGTCTTCACCTCGCTTCTGAAAGACCGCGCCCTGGCCGAAGCGGCTACCGCAGCAAGACGTGTCGCCGAAGGTCGCTCCCTTGGCTGGCTGGACGGCATTCCGATTGCCTGGAAGGATCTGTTCGACATCGAGGGATTGGCGACGACGGCGGGCTCCGCCGTTTTGGCGGCCAACACCCCGGCCGCGAAAGACGCAGCCGTGGTCGATCTCCTGCGGCAAGCCGGCATGGTCGCGATCGGCCGCACCAATATGAGCGAATTCGCCTTTTCCGGCATCGGCATCAACCCGCATTACGGCACGCCGCATAATCCGAGAAGCACGGACGTGCCACGCGTCTCCGGCGGTTCGTCATCGGGTTCTGCAGTCGCGGTGGCCGCAGGCCTGCTTCCGGTCGCCATCGGCACCGATACAGGCGGTTCGATCCGCATCCCCGCAGCCTTTAACGGCATCGTCGGCTACAAGGCGAGCCGCGGCCGCTATTCGATGGATGGTGTCTTCCCGCTGGCAAAAAGCCTCGATTGCCTCGGCCCGCTCTGCCGCAGCGTGCAGGACGCGATCTGGGTGGATGCGGCCATGCGTGGCGCGACAGGACCGGAAATCATGCGCAGCAACGATGTGACGCTCGATATCGTCGTGCCGGAAAATGGTGTGTTTGACGGCGCAGAACCGGGCGTTGCCGCCGCTTTCGAAGCCGCTCTCTTACGCCTCGAAAAGGCTGGCGCTCGGATCGAGCGTATCCGCATCCCTGCATTCGATGCGATCGCCGATCTCGTGAAAACTCGTGGAGCCTTGGTAACGGCCGAGGCTTTCGCCCTGCATCGCCAAAGACTGACCGGGACGATCGCCGACCAGATCGACCCGCGCGTCGTCGCCCGCATCAGGCTCGGCGAAAAGACGACTATGGCGGATTATGTCGACATACTCGACATCCGCCGCCGCCTGACGCAGGAAACCAAGGACTTGCTTGCCGGACGCCTGGTGGCCTCCCCTTCGGTCGCCCATGTCGCACCGGCGATCGATCCCCTGCTCGCCGATGACGACCTCTTCTTTGCCGTGAATGGCAAGACCTTGCGCAATACCGGTTTTGGCAATTTCCTCGACTGGTGCGGTATCTCCATTCCCTGCGGGACCGGCGATGCCAACATGCCGGTCGGCCTGCTTCTGTCAGGCATTGCCGGAGACGACGAAAAGCTGCTCACCGCAGCGCTTCGATACGAAGACGTCATTCGGGGATAAGGAACTGTCTTGCGGAGCCAAACTCTTCAAGCACAGGTTTTACGGTGCATCCCCGCTAGGCTTCGCGGTAACGAAGACATCATAGCGGGTGCTTTTCCCCACGATCTGGTGGCTGGGCTTGCGAATGCCCGGCATAGCATCTGCGCGCAGGGGCCATTTCAGAACCACCCTTTTTTGCGCATTCGAGAGGGCGACCTGCATCAACTCCAGTGAGTCGGGATCGTCGCCGACGATCTCGCGGATCAGCCGCATCTCCTTCTTCACCAGCGCCGTTTTATCACGCGGCGGATGCATGGGGTCGATGAGAATGATCTGCGGCTTCAGTTGCGGAATAATCGCGCAGGAATCACCGTGGATCAACATCATCCGCGCAACCGTCTCCGCATGCCGCCCGCCTTCCGCCTCGGCCCGTTTCAGCCCTTCAGCAAGCAGCGCATGCATCGTCTCGGAACGTTCGATCAGCGTGACATGTGCCCCGAGCGATGCGAGCAGAAACGCATCACGGCCGAGACCCGCCGTCGCATCGACGACTTCCGGGGCCTTGTTGCCGGAAAATCCGACTGCCTTCGCCAGTCCTTGGCTGCGCCCCTCGTTGGAACGAAACCGGTGACCGACCGCCCCACCGACAAAATCGACAACCAGATCGGATTTTTCGAATTTCTGCACGCTTGACCGATCTCAAAAAGGGGTTGGCGCCGTGAAGGTGATATCCGAACCATCAGGCTTGCGGAAGGTCAGCTCCTCGGCATGAAGCAGCAGACGGTCCGAAGCCGCCAGTGCTTCACCCTCTGCATAAAACTCATCGCCAAGAATAACATGGCCGAGCGCCTTCATATGCACCCGCAATTGATGGGTGCGCCCGGTCATCGGAAACAGGCGAAGTCGCGTCCTGTTCTCGCCATGCCCAAGAACCTGCCAACGTGTCAGCGCCGGTTTGCCGTGCTCGTAATCGACCCGATGGCGAGGTTTGTTGTCGGGATCGATGGCAAGCGGCAGATCGATCGTCCCCTCATCGCCCTCAACCCTGCCACAGACTTCCGCGACATAGGATTTCTTCGTCATGCGCGCCTCGAACTGCCCCGCAACGAAAGCATGCGCCTTGCGGTTCAGCGAGAACAGCACGATGCCGGACGTATCCTTGTCGAGCCGGTGGACGATCAGCGCCTTGGGAAACTCCGCCTGCACGCGCGTCAGAAGGCTGTCGCTGAGCGCCGGGTGGCGGCCGGGAACGGAAAGAAGCCCGCTCGGTTTGTCGCAGACCAGAAAATCCCGGTCACGGTGCAGGATGGTCAGATAGGGATCGAGCGGCGGATGATAGACGGGAGCGACATCGGAAAGCACGGTCATCGAGATAGAGCCATCCGGGAAAGGCGAGCCTGAAAACTCAACACCTTGAACTTGGAGAAGATTGGTAGCGGGGGGCGGAATTGAACCGCCGACCTCAGGGTTATGAATCCTGCGCTCTCACCAACTGAGCTACCCAGCCACACCGCCGAAGCTGCTTTAAAAGCGTCCGCTTCGAGGAATGAGCGGCTTATAAAGGCAGGCCGCGAACCTTGTCAAGCATATGACAGGAGAAAAACAGAGGAGTTTCAAACCTTCGTTTTTGTCCAGTTCCCCGCTTTCGAAAAGCAGGGAATTCGCGATCCTCAAGCCGCAACTGGCTGTGCAAGAAGTTGCTTCAGCGACGCTTCCGCCTCTTCCGCACGCTCAGACCGCTCGATGAAGCCGCCGCCATAAACCCGCGCATCGGCGCCCGTTGCGGAATAAAGAACGCATGCCTGACCGGGCGCAACACCTGCTTCACCGATGGCGAGGTCGACATAGACACCACGCTCGTCGACATGCAGTGTTGCCGGTGTCGGCGGACGGGTGGAGCGAACCTTGGCGAAACACGCAAAACCGTCCTGCACGTCGTTTTCGAGCGAGGAATCGCCGATCCAGTTCATGTCGCGCAGATAAACGCGATGCGTATCGAGCGCTTCCTTTGGGCCGACGATGACCCGGCGCGAGCGGGCGTCGAGATAAACGACGTAAAGCGGCTCGCCCGTCGCAACGCCAAGGCCCTTCCGCTGGCCGATCGTGTAATGAACGATGCCCTCGTGACGGCCGAGCACGCGCCCGTCCATATGGACGATATCGCCGGCAAGCGCGGCATTCGGCTTCACCTTGTTGATGATGTCGGCGTATTTGCCGGCAGGCACGAAGCAGATGTCTTGGCTGTCGGCCTTCTTGGCAACGACCAGTCCCATTTCTTCGGCAAGCTCGCGAACCTGTGCCTTGGACATACCGCCGAGCGGGAAACGCAGATAGTCGATCTGCTCCTGCGTCGTGGCAAACAGGAACCAGCTCTGGTCGCGATCGCTGTCGATCGGGCGATAGAGGGCACGCTTGTTCGGATTGTCCGCCGTCGGGTTGGCAGCCGAGCGGATATAGTGACCCGTCGCCAGCGCATCGGCGCCGAGTTCACGTGCGGTCGCCAGAAGATCGGCGAACTTGACCGTCTGGTTGCAGGCAACGCAGGGAACCGGCGTTTCGCCCATCGCATAGGCTTCGGCGAACGGGTTGATCACCGTCTCGCGGAACCGCTTTTCGTAATCCAGCACGTAATGCGGAATGCCGAGCGTTTCCGACACGCGGCGCGCATCGTCGATATCCTGGCCGGCGCAGCACGAACCGGCGCGATGAACTGCGGCACCATGATCGTAGAGCTGCAGCGTAATGCCTAGCACGTCATAGCCCTGTTGTTTGAGCAGCCCGGCCACGACGGAGGAATCCACGCCGCCCGACATGGCGACGACAACGCGCGTATCTTCCGGCTTCTTGTCAAAATCCAGCGTATTCACGGGTCAACTCTCGCTGCAGCAATCTTGCTTGCCGTCAATCCAGGACGGCTTTTCCAAACCCGGCGCGGGATCGGCCGCCAGCCGGGCAATTTGTCGCCCGCATATAGAAACTATTCGCCCCGCGTGCAAGCAGCACGGTCAAGGCCGCAGTTCTATCGCCGCCGACAGTCAGTCGGACGACCTGTTCATGTCATGAACGACCCAGCGAAAGAACAGGTAGATGCAGTAGAAAAAGCCCAGCAGGGGCAGCATATTTTGAATTTGCGTCATCGAGTAGTCCGCGCGTCCTCCGTAGCTAGCGGCTAGCGCGATTCACTGCCTCCAACAACCAAAAGTTACGCAAAGCTAAATTAATATCAGTTAATTTTATCCAATACCGGATCGCTCATGATTGCAACGCCGACTGCTGCGCCGCACCGACAACGGAGGCCCCGGTTCCGTCCAGATTACGGTCCGTGCGCACCTTCGGCAGCGCATGCGGATAGTCCCGCTGAATGAATTCCACCAGTTTTTCGCGCACTTCGCAGCGGATATCGAACACCTTCGGCGCACTGCTGGCGGAGGCAAGAATACGGATCTGCATCACGCTTTCGCGAAAATCCGTCACCTGTACCGCCACAACCTTCCTGTCCCAGAGCTTCGAAGCAGCCACGATTTCCTCGACCTTGGAACGCACCACAGAGACCGGGATTGTGTAGTCGAGATAGATCATCACGGTGCCGATCAGCGCCGAACTTTCGCGCGTCCAGTTCTGGAACGGGTTTTCGATGAAATAGGAAAGCGGCAGGATCATTCGTCGCCAGTCCCACAGCTTGACCACCACATAGGTCGAGGTGATCTCCTCGACATTGCCCCACTCGCCTTCGACGATCAACGCGTCGTCGATGCGGATCGGCTGGGTGATCGCGAGCTGAATACCGGCAAATATGTTCTTCAGCATCGGCTGCAGCGCCAGACCGAGAACGATACCGGCGACACCCGCCGAGGCGAGAACGCTGACGCCATATTGCTGGACCGCCGGAAAAGTCATCAGCATGGCCGCGATCGTCAGGACGATGATCATCGCACCTGCAATCCGTTCCGCGATCCGTGATTGGGTGACGTGAGTGCGCGCCAGAAGATTGTCTTCCGCGTCCAGCTTGAAACGACGCAGATAGACCGTCATCCAGATATGCAGCGCCGCTTTCGCCGACCAGCCGACAACGAGAATGAAGCCGATCAGCAGGACATGGCGGATGACCTCTGACGGGCGCGGAGCAAGTGGCGCGATATTGGCGGCAAAGGACAGCGTGAAGATCAGGATGGCGAACCGCAACGGGCGCTGACCGCGCGACACGACCGATCGCCAGAACAGGTCCTTGTTCTCCACCACCCGGGTGAGGATGCGAAAAACGAGCCGGTGAACGGCAAGGCCGATCACGATTGCGGCAGCAAGCACGCAAAGGCTCACCACCCAGTTCGGCAGCCAATCTGTATATTGCCGGAATTCTGCGATAAACTGGTCCATTCCACCCAGTTAGGGTGCGGCGCAACATAAAAAAGTGCAGCCGCAAAAATATCATCTTTCTCCGACTTCATGCCGCAATTGGGGTGAGGAGCAGGCCATGAACGAACAATTTGTCCCTTTCGATCTGACCCGCTTCGTCGAGGCACAGGCGTCGATCTACAATCAGGTCATCGCCGAACTGCGTGACGGGCAGAAGCGAAGCCATTGGATGTGGTATATTTTTCCGCAGCTCACCGGCCTGGGAGCTTCTTCCATGTCGCAGCGTTTCGCCATTCGCTCGCGGGCCGAAGCCATCGCTTATCTCGAACACCCCCTGCTCGGCTGGCGGCTTGGCGAATGTACCGCTGTCATGATCGGGCATGAGGGACGCAGCGTCGGCGACATTCTCGGCGCAACGGATGAGCTGAAGTTCAGAAGCTCGATGACACTCTTTCATCTGGTCAGCGAAAAGGGCTCGCCTTATGAGCGAGCCCTTCACGTCTTCTATGAAGGGGAGCACGATGGCAGGACCGCCGAACTCCTCAAGTTTTAAGCGCCTCAGGCAGCAGACTGGATTGCCGAAAGCTTCCAGTCGTTGGCCGGCTTGCGCACGAAGGTCCAGACTTCGACCGTTTCGGTAACCGCATTCGGATCACCCTCGGCGACTTCGCCGGTATTGCGATCGCGCAGGAAGTCGACCGAGGAATAGCGCATTGCGACGGTCGCATATTCCTGACCGTTTTCGCGCCATGCTTCGGCAAGATCGCCCTGCAGCAATGTAACGTCGCGAACTTCGTTCTTCACGCCATTGGTAGCGTTTTCGCCCAGCTCCTCAGCGAGGTAGGACATGGCTTCCGGCGTCGTGAGATCACGAAGCTTGGCATAATTTTCGTCCGCATAAGCGCCCTGCACGTCAGTCAGCAGCTTTTCGAACTGGCTGAGGTCGCGATTTGTGATACCGACTTCGTCCGTATCCGGTCCGGCCTGACGCTGAACGGCTTGGCTTGCGCCACCGAAACCTGCTGCACCGGCGCCGGAGCCGATCTTCGGAATCTGGAAGCCGCCCTGGTTCTGCTGCGGCGCCTCATAGGCGTTGTTCTGGCTCTGGCCGAAACCATCGTTGCCGTTGCCGCCATTGCCGTAGGCACGGGAATTGCCAGCCGGGCCAGCTGCCTGCTGTTGCTGGCGACGGGCGAAGAAGCGGAAGGCAAGCATCGCGAGACCTGCAATCAGCGCGATCTGCAGCAGCATGCCGAAGAAACCGGCCATGCCGCCGAAGCCGCCGCCCATCAGCATGCCGAACAGGCCGCCGAGTGCGAGACCACCAAGGATGCCGCCAAACATACCGCCGAACATGCCGGGACGACG
>DLSX01000065.1 GCA_002500765.1 Neorhizobium sp. UBA7851 | reverse complement strand
CCTGCGATGCATTGAGCAGCCAGGAGCCGATCATCGCTTCCCGCGCCGTGCCCACATGGGTGACGGCAAGCCAGGGATCGCGCGAGGCGCCCATCGCGCCGGATGCCGTGAGCCCGGTGGCAAGCAATACGCGCAATGCACCGGCAGCCCCGCGCATGATCCGGGCTGCAGCGGCGAAACTGACAGAATTGACGCTGAGCGAGGCAAGACTGTCGCGTGGTGCCATCCGCTGGGGCGAAATGCCTGCCGCTGCAAACGCTTCTGTCGCCGGCATCCGCCGGCCTCGGTATACGGCCTCGCCAACCCCGGTCAGAACGGCACCAATCTGCCCCATCAGGCCGATATCGGCGCAACCGATCGAACCCGTGCGGCGAACGACGGGAATGACATCGGCCTCAAGCAGCGCAAGATAACTCTCCACCAGCTCCGTCGTGCAGCCGACATAACCGGTCAGCGCGGTATTGATCCGGAGTGCAATCGCGTTGCGCACGACCTCGGTCGGAAAGGGATCGCCGGTGCCGAAATGATGGGCACGCACCAGGCCGAGATTGAACTGGTCGAGTTCATCACTCGACCATTCGACATCCTTCATCGCGCCGACGCCCGTCGTCGCGCCATAGACCGGCATACCGTCCGCAATCGCCTGTTCGAGCACGGCTCTTGCTGCCCGAACGCGCGCCATGCCGTCCGGCTCGGCACTGATTGCAGCGCGGCCATCGCCGATCACCAGAAGTTCGGCAAAGCCGAGCGGCTGCCCGGTCAACTCTATGGGAAATTTCACTTCGGACATCTGCTTTGCCATGCTCCCAGATTATTGGAAATGCGGCCGCGGGATATTCCGAAATGCGAACGGATATGTCGCGCGAAAACCGGTCAGAGCGTCACGGCGATATAGACGAGCGCTGCCGCAATCACCCAAAGCGCCCATCTGCCGTAACGGCTGTGCCGCGCTTCAGCCTTTCCGATCGCTTCCGCAGTCTCGGGATCGAAACGCAGGCCGTTTTCGCTCATATGCACCAGTTCCTGATGAAACTTGCCCGTCTGCGCGGCGATCTCCGGTGCCGCTTCCGCGAGCTTCACGACTGCCTTCAGGCCATCCTTGACGTCGGAGGCGATGCGTTTCGGCCCGAGATTGTCACGGATCCAGTCACCGACGACGGGTTCCGATGCCTTCCACATGTTGAAGCGCGGGTTGAGCATGCGCGACACGCCCTCGACCACCACCATCGTCTTCTGCAGGAGGATCAGTTCCGGCCGGGTCTGCATCTCGAAAAGGTCGGTGACTTCGAACAGCAGCGCCAGAAGCCGCGCCATCGAAATCGTCTCGGCAGGCTGGCCGTGGATTGGCTCGCCGATCGCCCGGATTGCCTGGGCAAAGGCCGCCACATCATGATGGCCGGGCACGTAACCGGCCTCGAAATGCACTTCGGCAACGCGCATGTAGTCGCGGGTGATGAAGCCGAACAGGATTTCCGCGAGGAACCGCCGTTCCTTTTTGCCCAACCGTCCGGTAATGCCCATGTCGACGGCTACGATCGTGCCGTCCCGCTCGACGAACAGATTGCCGGGATGCATGTCGGCATGGAAGAAACCATCGCGCAGCGTATGCCGCAGGAACGACTGGATCAGCACTTCCGCAAGCTTTTCCAGATTGTGGCCGCTGGCACGCAGCGCCTCGACATCGTTCATCTTGATGCCGTCGATCCACTCCATGGTGATCACGTCGCGGCCGGTCCGTTCCCAATCGACGGTCGGAACACGGAAACCGGGATCGTCCTTGGTGTTTTCGGCAATCTCGGAAAGGGCCGCAGCCTCAAGGCGCAGGTCCATTTCCATCTTGGTCGTCTGCTCAAGCGTGCGTGTGACCTCAATCGGACGGAGACGACGGCTGGAGGGCAACAGCCGCTCCTGCATGCGGGCAACCACATACATGCCCTCGATGTCATGGGCAAAGCGCTGGCGCACGCCGGGGCGCACGACCTTCACGGCAACCTGTTTGCCGTTCACATGCGCCGGATGAACCTGTGCAATGGAGGCTGCAGCAATCGGCTCTTCGAAAGACGTATAAAGGTCTTCGATCGGGCGTCCGAGTGAGGTCTGGATCGCATTCTTGGCGGCTTCCGTCGGGAAAAACGCCATCCGGTCCTGCAGCATGGCAAGGTCGACAGCCCAGTCGACGCCGACAACATCCGGACGGGTGGCGAGAAACTGGCCGATCTTCACATAGGAAGGACCGAGCCGATCGACGGCGCGCGTCAGCCTTTCGCTGCGCGCCTGCTTCTTTGCCCGGAAGCGTGCCAGTGGTTCCAGCATCGATTTGGCAAAACCGACAGCCGGGGGCATGTCTTCGGTCGGCAGCGCGGAAACCACACCTTCGCGAACGAGGACCCAGCCGACGCGGGCGAGCCGAAAATAGGCGCCGATCGTGCTCATGCGCTCAAAGCTTCCAGCCGGAATGCAGCGCGGCGATGCCGCCGGTGTAATTGGTATAGCTCACGCGCGAAAAACCGGCGGAGCGGATCATCGTGGCGAAATTTTCCTGGTTGGGGAATTTGCGGATCGATTCCACCAGATACTGGTAGGGCTCCGCATCACCGGTGATCATTTTGCCGAATTGCGGGATCGCCTTGAACGACCACTCTTCATAAAACTTGTCGAGCAACGGCATCTCGACCTCGGAAAATTCCAGAACCAGCAGCCGTCCGCCGCGCTTCAGCACACGATAGGCTTCCGACAGCGCCACATCGATGCGCGGCACGTTGCGGATGCCGAAGGCGACCGTATAAGCGTCGAAGGAGTTGTTTTCGAAGGGAAGCGATTCCGCATTGGCCTCGACGAAATCGAGATTGTCGGAAAGCTTCTTCTTGGCGGCCCGTTCAGCACCTACGGCAAGCATCGAACCGTTGATATCGAGCACCGTCGTATGCGCCTTGCGGCCGGAAGCCTCGACGATGCGGAAGGCGATATCGCCGGTGCCGCCGGCAACGTCGAGCGTCTTGTAGCCGTCTTCCTTGCGGGGGCTGAGTGCCGCGATCATCGCATCCTTCCAAACGCGGTGCATGCCGGCCGACATCACGTCATTCATGATGTCGTAGCGCTTGGCGACCTTATGGAAGACGTCGTTGACCAGCCCCTGCTTTTCTCCGTCGGCCACCTGGCGGAAGCCATAGGAGGTTTCCATTCCGCCATGGGCGCCGGTTCGGGCTTCGGTCATCGATTGCTCCTTAACGTCTTGTCCTTGAGGCCTTCGATGGTAGCGAAACGGATTTGGTATCGCTATGTGGTGGATGGCCCGGTCGGTAAATCAATTGTCCGTCCGGTCTATAGATCACCGGCGCGGTTGTTGAAACAGGAAGTTAGGTATCCATGCCCGAATTGCCAGAGGTCGAGACCGTGAGAAGGGGGCTTGCTCCGGTCATGGAAGGCGCGCTTGTGACGCGGCTTGAACAGAACCGCCCTGATCTTCGTTTTCCGTTTCCCGAGGCTTTTGCCGAACGGGTTTCCGGCCGCCATATCGTCTCCCTCGGTCGGCGTGCGAAATATCTGCTCGTTGATCTGGAGGATGACCTGACCTTGATCAGCCATCTCGGCATGTCGGGATCGTTCCGCATCGAGGATGAGGTTCAGGGCGACTTTCATTACGCGCGCTCGAAAGACTTGAAGCATGACCATGTCATCTTCCATGTCCAGCGTGACGGGAGAGAGCAGAAGGTCATCTATAACGACCCCCGCCGTTTCGGCTTCATGCATTTGTGGAAGCGCAGCGAACTCGATCTTTATCCGGCCTTTGCCGAACTCGGGCCGGAGCCGACCGGCAATTTGCTCGATGCCGATTATCTGGCAATGCGCCTGAGCGGCAAGAGCCAGCCGCTGAAAGGTGCGCTGCTCGACCAGACGGTAATCGCCGGTCTCGGCAATATCTATGTCTGCGAAGCCCTGTGGCGATCGCATCTGTCGCCGAAACGCCAATCGGGAACGCTGGTGACGCCGACGGGAAGGCCGAAAAAGGAATTGCTGTTGCTGACCGAGGCAATCCGCGCCGTGATTGCCGATGCCATCGCCGCCGGAGGCTCGTCGCTGCGCGATCACATCCAGACGGATGGATCGCTCGGTTATTTCCAGCATTCCTTCTCGGTTTACGATCGCGAGGGCGGGGCTTGCCGCATGCCGGGCTGCAACGGTACCGTTGAACGCATCACGCAATCCGGCAGGTCGACCTTTTATTGCCAGGCCTGCCAGAAATGAGCCGCCGACGATTTGGGAGGATAATCCAGTGACGCTTGCATCCGACTACGAGACGATACTGACCGAAACCCGCGGAGCGATTGCGATTGTCACGCTGAACCGCCCCAAGGCGCTCAATGCTCTGAATTCGGTCGTCATGGCCGAGCTGACGGCTGCACTCAGCGCATACGATAAGAATGAGAGTGTTGCCGTCGTCGTTCTCACCGGTTCTGAAAAGGCCTTTGCTGCCGGCGCCGACATCAAGGAAATGCAGTCGCTCGAATTCATCGATGCCTATGTCGGCGATTTCATTTCGGGCTGGGATGCCGTGGCCGCCTTCCGCAAGCCGCTGATCGCCGCCGTCTCGGGTTTCGCGCTCGGGGGCGGCTGCGAGCTCGCCATGATGTGCGATTTTATCATTGCATCCGATACGGCGAAATTCGGTCAGCCCGAGATCACCCTTGGCGTCATTCCGGGCATGGGCGGCTCGCAGCGCCTCACCCGCGCCGTCGGCAAGGCCAAGGCGATGGATATGGTTCTGACCGGCAGGATGATGGATGCGGCGGAGGCAGAGCGCTCGGGACTCGTATCGCGTGTGGTCGAAGTCGGAAAACTGATGGACGAGACGCTGGCTGCAGCGGACAAGATTGCCGGGTTCCCGCGCGCCGCCACGCTGATGGCAAAGGAAGCCGTCAACCGCTCTTTCGAGGTGACGCTTGCAGAAGGTCTGCGGTTCGAACGCCGCCTGTTCCAGTCGCTGTTTGCCACGGCCGACCAGAAGGAAGGCATGGCCGCCTTTGTCGAAAAGCGCAAACCCGCCTTTTCCAACCGCTAGAGGCTTAAAAAGCGCGTTGACTGGGGCGGGTATTCCCGCTATATGCCCGCCCACAGTTGGGAAAGCCTCTTCACGGCTTCCTCTATTGCTCCCGAATTGCTGGATGATGGGTCGCAGGACCGGCGGCAACGGTGGAGTGTTGGTTCGAATTCGTAGAGAGGCATGAAATGGCCAATACAACTTCGGCGAAAAAAGCGACCCGCAAGATCGCTCGCCGCACCGCAGTCAACAAGGCTCGCCGTTCGCGCGTTCGCGGCTTCATCCGTAAGGTTGAAGAAGCCATCGCAACCGGTGACGTCGCTGTTGCTGCAGAAGCACTCAAGGCTGCTCAGCCTGAGATCGCTCGCGCTGCTACCAAGGGCGTACTTCACAGCAACACGGCTTCCCGCAAGGTGTCCCGTCTTGCAGCTCGTGTGAAGGCACTTTCCGCCTAAGCCGGCTATCAAAATCAAAGTTTTAAGAGAGCCTGGTCTAACGACCGGGCTTTCTTTGATTCTGCCTTTTCAATCAGTCGTTGCTCGGCTCAATAACGGTTTCGTGTCATATGCGTGACAAGAAAAATGCAGATTTATTAGAGACTTACGGGGATTAGTTTTGTCTTTGCCTTCATTTGACCGGGGTCTTTAAAGGGCAAAATTGAGTCAAGCGATTTTTTATTTTTTGTGTGAATCGCGATGGTTGTGGCTGGCCAAATTTGAATCCCATTGATTCAACAGCGATTCTTTATGACAGCCCCTGCGGCATTCTAAACACGCGCCAAGAGTCAACGGCCGCCGCTTAATTTTGGGTAAAAAACACTGTTGATCTTGCCAGGTGATCCTGCCTAAATGGCTTCCAGCAAGGGGCTCGGGGACAACTTCAGGAGCTTTCGCAGGCAGTCTCGAACACGGGAAGGTCGCGAGCGTTTCATGTTCTTTGCTGCGGGATAACAACTCCCGTTTCCCATATACCTAGGATTGTAAACCGAAAAGTGCATGCTTTCCGGCCGCAATCTTTTTGTGTCCGCATATCGCTTCGGCGGTTTTGGGCGGGCATGTACCAATGATGTCTCATACGAGGATGAGGCGTCACGGGTAACCCGTATCGACCGGTCTGAATGAGGCGGACCGGAAGATGAGTTTCGTTCTGGCGGATGAAACTGGGAAAATAAAGGGGACGATTAGGGCTTTTCCCTCGCGGGAAGGGCTTCAGTGAAATTTACGACTTTGCCTGGCGAAATAAGTTCGCCGGGCTTCCATTCAGAAGGCGGCAAATAATGCAGATCAATACCGTATCGACACGGGCACTTGGTGATAGCGACCGTGCGCGACAGGGTTTCGATACAGTTTGCTCCCAAGCGGCAGGGGAAACAGCGGAAATGCAGCATGATGCTCTTTTCGAGCGGTTCAGCACGCGATTGAAGGCGCAGGTTGGTCAGGATGTTTATGCAAGTTGGTTCGCGCGTCTTAAGCTTCATTCTGTATCCAAGAGCGTCGTCAGGCTTACCGTTCCGACGACTTTTCTGAAATCCTGGATCAACAACCGGTACCTCGACCTGATCGAGTCTATCTTCAAGGAAGAAGACAAGGAAATTCTCAAGGTGGAAATTCTGGTCCGCAGTGCAAGCCGGGCCGTGAAGGCTCCGAGCGCCGTGGAACAGCGGTCCGCACCGATCGAGAATAACACGGCCACCAATTTCAATCGCGCTTCGCAGCCGCGTGAAATCGGCAAGATCGCATCCTTCCCGTCGCCTGTAACCGCAGCACCTGCGGTCACGCGCAATGCGCAGTCCGGCCCGTTGTTCGGCTCTCCTCTCGATAGCCGCTACACGTTCGAGACCTATATCGAAGGCTCGTCCAACCGCGTCGCACTGGCTGCGGCCAAGACGATTGCGGAAGCCGGTGCCGGCGCCGTGCGCTTCAACCCGCTCTTCATTCATTCGAATGTCGGCCTCGGCAAGACCCACCTTCTGCAGGCGATTGCCAATGCTGCCGTCGGCAGCAACCGCAATCCGCGCGTCGTTTATCTGACCGCCGAATACTTCATGTGGCGTTTCGCCACCGCAATCCGCGACAATGATGCGC
This sequence comes from Neorhizobium sp. UBA7851, assembly GCA_002500765.1. GTDB lineage: Bacteria > Pseudomonadota > Alphaproteobacteria > Rhizobiales > Rhizobiaceae > Neorhizobium. The sequence continues at coordinate 24,197 of DLSX01000065.1, read as the reverse complement.
TGACCCTCAAGGACTCTCTGCGTAATATCGATCTTCTGATCATCGACGACATGCAGTTCCTGCAGGGCAAGATGATCCAGAACGAGTTCTGCCATCTCTTGAACATGCTGCTCGACAGCGCCAAGCAGGTCGTGGTCGCGGCAGATCGTGCGCCCTGGGAACTGGAATCGCTCGATCCGCGCGTTCGTTCGCGTCTTCAGGGCGGTGTCGCAATCGAGCTGGAATCGCCTGAATATGAAATGCGTCTGGAAATGCTGAAGGGCCGCCTGCAGGCTGCCAGGCAGGATGACCCGTCGCTCGAGATCCCGGCCGAAATCCTCAGCCACGTTGCCCGCAATGTTGCCAGCAGCGGCCGCGAACTGGAAGGTGCCTTCAACCAGCTTCTGTTCCGCCGCTCGTTCGAGCCGTCGCTCTCCATCGAGCGCGTTGACGAACTACTGGCACATCTCGTTGGTGCAGGCGAGGCAAGACGTGTCCGCATCGAGGACATCCAGCGCATTGTTGCCCGCCACTATAATGTGTCGCGCCAGGAACTTGTTTCGAACCGTCGCACCCGTGTCATCGTCAAACCGCGCCAGATCGCCATGTATCTGGCAAAGACCATGACGCCGCGTTCCTTCCCGGAAATCGGCCGTCGTTTCGGCGGACGCGATCACACCACCGTTCTTCACGCCGTGCGCAAGATCGAGGAGCTGATCGGTGACGACAGCAAGCTTGGCCACGAGGTCGAGCTCCTGAAGCGCCTGATCAACGAGAACAATGCATGATCGGCTGATTGGCCGAATTTGGAAGACAGGATGGGTCGCTCCGCAAGGAGCGGCCCATTTTTCATGACATGCGATGACGTTCGTCGATGTATTCGAAGATCGGCTCTTGACGAGCTGGGCCTGCGCGCCGAACCTTCCGGAAAAATGCCGGTGGTCGCGCAAGAGGCTCTGAATGTTCCTGTTATCCGTCGCAATGATCTGGGGCGTTGCCTGCATCACGCCGGGACCGAATACGCTTCTGGTGATCCGCTATTGCCTGACGGCACCGCGCAAGGTGGCGATCTTTGCGGCAATGGGCACGATTACCGGGACCCTGTGCTGGGGCCTTGCCGGTTGGCTCGGCATCAACGCGCTTTTTCAGGCGGCACCCTTTGCCTATCTGGCTTTGAAAATTGCCGGTGGTCTCTATCTGATCTGGCTCGGCATCCGGGTGTTTGTCGACATTCGCAAGGCGCGCAGAGCACCCGATACCATCCCGGCCAGGATCGATATCTCGCTGAAGACCGCTTACCGCATGGGATTGGTGACCAATCTTGCCAATCCGAAGTCGGCGCTGTTCGTCGCCTCACTTTTCGCTGTCACCATGCCGGCCGGCACGCCATTTCTTTATGGTGTCGCCGCGATCGGGGTAATGGTGACCGTCTCGGCGCTCTATTACAGCTGCCTCGTTTCGCTGATTACCCATCCAAGAGTGGCGGCAGGTTACCTCAGGGCAAAACGAAAGATCGATCTCGGCGTCGCAACGGTGTTTGTCGGCTTCGGCACGAAGCTTCTCCTGTCGCAGCGGTGAGGGGACAATGTCCAGCCAGGACGACCCGACATCACGCTTCTACGCCGACAATGCGGCGACATACGCGGCGGCGCTTTCAGAGGCGAGCCTGAAACGGCTGGATGCCTTTCTCGCAGCGCTTTCCCCGGGAGCAAGCATTCTGGAACTCGGCTGCGGTAGCGGCCGTGACAGTGCAGCCATGATTGCCCGCGGTTTTGACGTTTTGCCTACCGATGGCATTGCGGAAATGGCAAGCGAAGCTTCATCGCGTCTTTCCATTTCCGTTCCGGTCCTGCGTTTCGAGGATATCGATATGGTATCGGCCTTCGACGGCATCTGGGCCAATGCCTGCCTGTTGCACGTCCAGCGTAGCGAGCTTGGCGGCATTCTGCAGAAGATCCATACGGCCCTGCGCCCGGGCGGAGTGTTTCACGCCAGTTTCAAGGCAGGCGAAACCGAGGGGCATGACACCCTTGGCCGCTTTTTCAATTACCCGTCAAGGGATTGGCTTCAATTGCAATACGGAGCCCTGCCTTGGAAATCGATAACAATGGAGGAGCAGTCGGGCAATGCTTACGATCGCAAGCCAACCGATTGGCTCTATGTAACTGCCGTCAAGTCTTGATGCAGCGCGAACTTTAGTGACGCTTAGCGTGTTTGGTCGCAGTAATTCTTTCGAAACATCTAATCCTCCCCTTTGTTTTGGAAAAAGACGCTACATGTTTCAAAGAATTTCTGGAGGAAGCCTATGAACGAAGAAGCGCGCGTTCGGATCGCGGCTAACGACAGGCTTTTGAAAGCCGTCATCACCCTGCTGGCGATCAAGGATCCCGGTTTGCTGGATGAGCTCGACATTATTTTCGCGCTTGCCGATGAAGAAGGCAGCGCCTTGGCGGAAACCGACCGACGAACGCGGGTTCATCTGAAGCAGGAACTGGAACTTATCCGCAATCTGGCAAGCTCAGCCCTGGATACGACACATTGAAGAGGCGTTGGCACGCCTCTTCAATGTGATGATATAGAAATCAGGCGTCGCCGGCAGCGGCCTCAGCCTTGGGGCCGCCCTTGGCAACGCCGACCATGGCCGGGCGCAGAACCCGGTCGCCGATGGTGAAACCTGCCTGTACGACCTGTACGACCGTATTGTTCGGAACGGCCGGGTTCGGAATTTCGAACATGGCCTGATGGAAGTTCGGGTCGAACTTCTCGCCTTCCGGTTCGATCTTCTTCACGCCGTGGCGCTCGAGTGCCGAGAGCATCGCACGCTCGGTCATCTCGACACCTTCGAGAAGCGTGGTCAGGGTGGCATCGGCAGCGGCGCGCTGGTCTGCCGGAACCGCATCGAGTGCGCGGCGAAGGTTGTCGGATACGGCCAGCATGTCGCGAGCAAAGCCCGAGACGGAATAGGACTTGGCGTCCTTCACGTCGCGTTCTGTGCGACGGCGCAGATTGTCCATCTCGGCGGCAAGGCGCAGAAAACGGTCGCGCAGTTCGGAATTTTCGGCGCGCAGCACATCCAGCGGATCCGGCTCTGCAGCGACTTCGGCAGCATTCTCTTCGGCGGCACCGTCAAAAGCGGATTCTGCAGCTTCGGCCTCATGTTCCGCGAAAGCTGCGTCAGGTCCGTTTTTCTTGGTTTCGTCGGTCATGACGTTCTCCGGTTGATCTGTATCTTGAATTTGTGCTCGATATCGAGGTTTGCGGGCAAAAAATCAAGGCTTGGAGCATCCGGGACGTGACTTACATCGAGCCGCGCGACAGGCGGGCGATCAACTGGGCCGTATAATCGACCATCGGCACGACACGTGAGTAGTTGAGGCGGGTTGGTCCGATGACGCCGACGGCGCCGACGATCCGGTCCTCCCCATCGCGATAGGGCGCGACGATCAGCGACGATCCCGATAGTGAAAACAGCTTGTTTTCCGAGCCGATGAAAATCCGAACGCCAGGGCCCGCTTCCGCAAGTTCCAGTATCTCGATCAGGCTGTCCTTCTTTTCCAGATCGTCGAACAGCAATCGCAGCCGGTCGAGATCCGAAGCTTCTCCGAGGCCTTCGAGAAGATTGGCGCGCCCGCGCACGATAAGCTGGGCCGGCTTGCCTTCCTCGCTGTCGCCGGACCAGACCGCCAGGCCCTTTTCGATCAGGTCCTGCGCCAGCGCATCGACCTCCGTCTGCACTTCCTGCTTCAGCGTCTTGATCTGGCTGCGGAATTCCGGAAGCGTCTGGCCGGTCAGATGTGCATTGAGAAAATTGGCAGCTTCCGTGAGTTGCGAGGAGGTAACGCCCGCCGGCAGATCGATGATGCGGTTTTCGATCTGGTTATGATCGCCGACAAGAACGGCGAGCGCCTTGGTCGGCTCCAGCCGGATGAATTCCACATGCTTGAGGATAGGATCGCTTTTCGTGGTGATGACGATACCGGCTCCGCGCGAAACGCCCGACAGCATCAGGCTGGCATCCGCCATCAGGTTTTCCAGCGTCTGGTCCCTGTCGGATGGCCGAACCTGGCGGTCGATGCTGGCGCGCTCCTCGTCGGAAAGATTGCCGGTCTGCATGAAGGCGTCGACAAAGAACCGCAGCCCGCTCTGGGTCGGCAGACGGCCGGCGCTGATATGCGGTGAATAGATGAGCCCGAGCTGTTCGAGATCACTCATCACGTTGCGGACGGATGCCGGCGACAGCGACATGGGAAGCAGCCGGGAGAGATTGCGGGAACCAAGCGGTTCACCGGTTTCCAGATAGCCTTCGACGATGCGGCGAAAGATCTCTCGCGAGCGCTCGTCGAGCATCGAGCCGACATCCATGCCTCTACCCGCAGAAAAACTCATGTCTTCACATAACCTCGATTTGGTCTTCTTCGAAATATAGTCATTGCAGCCGGGGCCTCAAACGGGAAATCGCAGAGGTCACGCCAAATGTCACGATGGGGCGCAGCATCGGCTTTTTCTTTGCAAAACATGCCCGCTCCCCTTAGAAGGCGGGAAACGCTGTAGCGGATTAAATCGGCGGCAATCTGCCTGCCATCCGATACGGAAAAATCAAAGGATCAGTGCGTCCTCGGCGTTATCGCTGAAAGGACGCGGTGCGCTGATATAGGGAGTGATCTATGCGGCCTTCAGGCAGACCAGTAAACCAGATGCGCAAAGTGTCTTTCGAGCGCAATTTCTCCAAGCATGCCGAAGGCTCCTGCCTGGTGAAGTTCGGCGACACGCATGTATTGTGCACGGCAAGCCTTGAAGAAAAGACACCGCCATGGCTGCGTAACACCGGCAAGGGCTGGGTCACGGCGGAATACGGCATGCTGCCGCGCGCCACCGGCGACCGCATGAAGCGCGAAGCCGCATCCGGCAAGCAGGGCGGCCGCACCCAGGAAATCCAGCGCCTGATCGGCCGTTCGCTGCGTGCCGTCGTTGATCTTGAAGCGCTCGGCGAAAAGCAGATCACCATCGACTGCGACGTCATCCAGGCCGATGGCGGCACCCGCACGGCCTCCATCACCGGCGGCTGGATCGCGCTCTACGATTGCCTGAAGTGGATGGAAACCCGTTCGATGATCAAGCTCGACAAAGTCCTGAAGGATCATGTCGCGGCCATCTCCTGCGGTATCTTCGCCAACCAGCCGGTGATCGACCTGGATTATCTCGAAGACTCGGCTGCCGAGACCGACGCCAACTTTGTCATGACCGGTTCCGGCGGCATCGTCGAGGTTCAGGGCACGGCCGAAGGCAAGCCGTTCAGCCGCGAGGAATTCCTGCAGCTTCTGACGCTCGCCGAAGCCGGCACCCAGGAACTGGTTGCCATGCAGAAGGCCGCTATCGGCGCGTGAAAGGGGATGCGGTGATCGACGGCATACTCGAAACCGCACTTTACGCAGAGGATCTCGACGCGGCGGAAGCGTTTTATGGCGGCGTGCTGGGGCTTGAAAAGGTCCTGCGCGCCGGCGACCGCCACGTCTTCTTTTCCTGCGGGCAGGGCATTCTGCTGATCTTCAATCCGGCCGAGACGGTAAAGCCGCCGTCTCCTGATAGTCTCCCGGTTCCGCCGCATGGCACGACCGGTTCCGGTCACGTCTGCTTCCGCATGAGCGGAGAGATGATTGACAGGATGGTTGAAAAGCTCAACAAGGCGGGCATTGCGATCGAAAGCGATTTCCGCTGGCCGAACGGCGCCCGCTCGATCTATTTCCGCGACCCCGCCGGCAACAGCCTGGAATGTGCAGAGCCAATGCTCTGGAACCTGAATTAGGAATTTTCATGCGCAAGCTCGATACGAAGACCATCGTCGTCGCCAGCCATAATGCCGGCAAGATCAAGGAGATTGCGGAGCTGATCGGGCCCTTCGGCTTTTCGGCCAAATCCGCAGCCGAGCTGAAATTCGAGGAGCCGGACGAAACCGGCACCACCTTCGAGGAAAATGCGGCGATCAAGGCGCTCGTCTCGGCCAAGGCTTCAGGCCTGCCGGCTCTGTCGGATGACAGCGGCATCGTCATCGACGCGCTCGATGGCGCGCCGGGTGTCTACACCGCCAACTGGGCCGAACGCGAGGATGGCAGCCGCGATTTCCAGATGGCGATGGAAAAGGTCGAAAACGCGCTTGCCGAAAGGGGTGCCACCACGCCGGAAAAGCGCAGCTGCCGTTTCGTCAGCGTGCTCTGCCTTGCCTGGCCGGACGGCCATACGGAAATATTCCGCGGCGAGGTCGAGGGCACGGTCGCCTGGCCGCCGCGCGGCACCGCCGGTTTCGGTTACGATCCGCTCTTCCAGCCGAAAGGGTATGAGACGACCTTCGGCGAAATGACCAGTGAAGAAAAACATGGCTGGAAGCCGGGTGACGAGCATGCTCTGTCGCACCGCGCCCGCGCTTTCAAGCTTTTCGTCGAAACCTGCCTGGAGGCCTGATTCTCCGTGAACGCCGTTGCCTCTCGTCTGCCCGATACGCTGCTCCCCGACACGGGTGAGCCGGGCTTCGGCGTTTATGTCCATTGGCCCTTCTGTGCCGCCAAATGTCCCTATTGCGACTTCAACAGCCATGTCCGCCATCAGCCGGTGGATCAGGCCCGTTTTACCGCAGCGTTTCTGAAGGAGATGGAAACGATGCGGAAGATGAGCGGCCCGAAAGTGGTGACCAGCATCTTCCTCGGCGGCGGCACACCATCGCTGATGGACCCTTCGACCGTCGAGGCCATTCTCAATGGCATAGCGCGCCACTGGAGCGTGCCTGACGGCATCGAGATCACCATGGAAGCCAATCCTTCCAGCGTCGAGGCCGAGCGTTTTCGCGGCTACCGCGCCGCTGGCATCAATCGCGTGTCCATGGGTGTGCAGGCTCTCAACGATGCCGACCTTAAATTCCTCGGCCGACTGCACGATGTGGCCGATGCGCTGAAAGCGATCCGCCTGGCGCGCGAAATCTTTCCGCGCATGTCCTTCGACCTCATTTATGCCCGGCCCAAACAGACGGTCGAGGCCTGGGAAGCAGAACTCAAGCAGGCTATCTCCTACGCCGTCGACCATCTGTCGCTCTATCAGCTGACGATCGAGGAGGGCACGCCCTTCTACGGATTGCACAAGGCGGGCAAGCTGATCGTGCCTGACGGTGATCAGTCGGCGCTGCTTTATGAGGCGACGCAGGAAATCACCGCTCGTCACGGGATGCCCGCTTATGAAGTCTCCAATCACGCCAGGCCGGGCGCCGAAAGCCGCCACAACCTGACCTATTGGCGTTATGGCGATTATGCCGGCATCGGGCCGGGCGCACATGGCCGCCTGACGCGCGGCCGTGGCAAGGTCGCCACCTCGACCGAACGCCGTCCTGAAACCTGGCTTGAGCGTGTGGAGGCCGAAGGCCACGGCATGATCGAACAGGAGATGCTTGGTCACGACGAGCAGGCCGACGAACTGCTGCTGATGGGGCTCCGCCTGACCGAAGGCGTCGATCTCGCCCGCTGGCAGGAGCTTTCCGGCCGCGATCCGGACCCGGTGCGCGAAGAGCGCCTGCTGGAGCACGGTTTCATCGAGCGGCTCGGGAATTCCAGGCTGCGCTGTACCCCGAGCGGCATGCTGATCCTTGACGCGGTCGTTGCCGATCTCGCCTGCTGATCATTCGATTTTCGTGAAAAGGAAAGCGGCGGTTAAGCCGCGCTATTGGCCTGCTCTTCATTGAGGAAGGCATAGATGGCGGAGGCGGAATCCGTCTGCCGCAGCTTGGCGGCAAGGTCCTGGTCACGCAGGATGCGTGCAATGCGCGAAAGCGCCTTGAGGTGGTCGGCGCCAGCGCCTTCCGGTGCCAGAAGAAGAAACACGAGATCAACCGGCTCGTCGTCCAGCGCCTCGAAATCGACGGGGCTTTCCAGCCGTGCGAAAATACCGCTGATCGAAGCAATGCTGGGCAGCTTGCCGTGAGGAATGGCGATGCCATGTCCGACGCCCGTCGATCCCAGCCGCTCGCGCTGCAGGATGACGTCGAAGATTTCCCGTTCGGAAACGCCCGTCAGCTTGGCCGCCTTGGCTGCCAATTCCTGCAGGAGCTGTTTCTTGGAGGTCGCTTTTAAGGCAGGGATAATCGCATCTTGATGCAGCAGATCTGCCAATGCCATTCGTTTCTTCCTTTGTGCCGCGAAGGCAGGGGAAGCGTCGTTGCCGACGCCTCCCGAGTTTCTTTAGTTCTTCATATTGGTGGAGTCGATCCAGCCAATATTGCCGTCGTGGCGCCTGTAAACGATGTTCAGCTTCTCGTCACCGGGGCTTTTGAACAGAAGCACAGGTTCGTCCGTCATATCCAGTGCCATGACGGCCGTTGCGACTGTCATCGTCCTCAGTTGCTTGGTGGATTCCGCAACGATGGTCGGAGCAAAATCGTCCGGAACCTCGTCTCCCTCGTCAGGCACGCGGTCCATGACCGTGTAAGCCACTTCGGAAAAACCGTTTTGCTGGTTGTTGCCAGCGTGATGATCCTTAAGGCGACGCTTGTAGCGGCGCAGACGCTTCTCGATTCGCTCGGCGGCAGCGTCGAAACTGCCCTGCGGATCATTGGCTTCGCCTGCGGCATGAAGCACGATCCCCGTATCAAGATGCACTTTGCAATCAGCAGAAAAACGTGGGCCGGACTTCTCTACGATAACCTGGCTCGAATAGCCTCCATCGAAGTATTTGGTTATGGCCTCCCCGATATGGTCCTCGATCTTCTGTCGAAAAGAATCACCGATTTCCATATGCTTACCGGAAACACGCACACTCATGGAATTATTCCTTCTTGTCGTGACTTGCGTGTTCCAGTCTACGCCAAGCCGCTCTCTCATCCAAGTCGTCCGAACCGATTGCAGCAAAATAGCGCGACCCGTCCTGCCTCTGCGGAGATGTGGGGAGCCCGCCAGCGGCGGCGCTTCTAGCCTTCGTTTGCAGCGAAGTCAACGTCTCGACCTATGGATGTATCGTTTGGCTGCCTACAATGCGGCGGCTCTGGCCACGGCGCGCTTTTCTCTTCGGCGCTGCACCGAAGACGGAATGTTCATGGCTTCCCGATACTTGGCGACCGTGCGACGGGCAAGGTCGACACCGGCCTGCTTGAGGCTGGTCACGATGTCGTCATCCGACAGAACGGCATCCGGAGCTTCCTGACTGATCAGCATCTTGATCTTGTGACGAACCGCTTCCGCCGAATGGCTGTCGCCGCCTTCGTCCGCCGATCCGATCGACACCGTGAAGAAATATTTGAGCTCGAACATGCCGCGTGGCGTCAGCATGTATTTGTTCGAGGTAACGCGGCTGACGGTCGACTCGTGCATCTTGATGGCTTCCGCCACGGTCTTCAGGTTGAGCGGCCTCAGGTGGTCGACACCATGCATCAGAAATGCGTCCTGCTGGCGCACAATCTCCGTCGCGACCTTCATGATCGTCTTGGCGCGCTGGTCCAGGCTGCGGGTCAGCCAGTTGCCGTTCTGCAGGCATTCCGAAAGAAACGCATAGTCCTCGCTGTTTTTCGGGCAGGTTTTCGAGACCTGCTGGAAATAGGACTGGTTGACCAGCACGCGCGGCAGAGTGTCGGGATTGAGCTCGACGGCCCAGTCTCCGCCACCGGCCGGCCGCACCACGATGTCCGGTGAAATGACATCGGCGACCTGAGTGGCGAAATCCGCGCCTGGCTTGGGGTTCAGCTGGCGGATTTCGCCGAGCATGTCGAGCAGGTCTTCGTCATCGACACCGCACAGTTTTCTCAGGCTTGCAAAGTCGCGTTTCGCCAAAAGGTCGAGATGGCGCACCAGTGTCGCCATGGCGGGGTCCAGCCGGTCCTTCTGTCTGAGCTGGATCGCCAGACATTCGCCGAGTGTGCGCGCAAAAATGCCCGGTGGGTCAAGCGTCTGCAGGCGTTCAAGCACCTGTTCGACATATCCGGCGTCAATTCCGAGCCTTGCAGAAATGTCGCCGAGATCGGCCTGCAGATATCCGGCGTCATCGAGCTCGTCGTTCAACTGCTGAGCAATCAAACGGTCCTGCGGGTTCTTCAGGAGGAGAGGGATCTGCTGGCCGATATGTTCGCGCAGCCCGACCGCGCTGGCAACGAAATCATTGAAGTCGTAATCGTCGCCGGCTTCGCCGCCCGATGTCGATTTCCATTGTCCCAGAAGTTCCGGGCCATCTCCGCGCCTTTCGGGCTGGTCATCGGGAAAGACGTTTTCGGCACCGCCGTCCAGTCCCTCGCCAAATGTCTCAGTGATGACGATGCCCTGGTCGTCCCTCCATGTCGCCGCCTCGAGATCGGCCTCGGTGGTGGCGTGTTCGCTGGCGTCGCCATGGCCTAATTCCGCGCCAATTTCGCCATCGGCTGGCGAAATTTCCAGCAACGGGTTCTTTTCCAGCTCCTGGGCAATGAACTGGTTGAGCTCAAAATGCGTCATTTGCAGCAGCTGGATCGACTGCATCAGCTGCGGAGTCATCACCAGCGATTGGGTCTGTCGCAGGAATAGGCTGGCGGATAAACCCATGGTGGACGCTAAACTCCCGAAATCCCTGGCCGCACATTCATTGTCCAGCCGTCATCAGCGCATCTGGCACAAGAATTGCTTTTTTGAGAGATTTGGTCAAGCGCCGCCACTGCGGAATTGTGACGCTAATTTAAAGGCTGAATTTGTCACCGAGGTAGAGGCGGCGAACATCCTGATTGCTGACGATGTCCGAAGCCCGGCCATGGGTCAGAACTTCGCCTGCGTGGATAATATAGGCCCGGTCAATAAGGCCAAGTGTTTCACGGACGTTGTGGTCGGTTATCAGTACGCCGATGCCGCGGGCAGTCAAGTGGCGTACGAGGTTCTGGATATCCGACACGGAAATCGGATCGACGCCCGCAAAAGGTTCGTCAAGCAGCATGAAGGACGGGTCGGTGGCCAGTGCGCGGGCAATCTCCAGGCGCCGGCGTTCACCGCCCGAAAGCGCCACGGCGGCAGACTTGCGAAGCTGGCTGATGTGGAATTCTTCCAGCAGTTCGTCGAGCTTCGCTTCGCGCTTGTCCCGGTTCGGTTCGTGTACCTCGAGGACGGCGCGGATATTTTCTTCCACCGTCAATCCACGAAAGATTGAGGCTTCCTGTGGCAGGTAGCCGACACCAAGCCGTGCACGGCGATACATCGGCATGCGCGTCACTTCATTGCCGTTGATCGCGATCATGCCCTCGTCGACGGGAACGAGGCCGGTGATCATGTAGAAACAGGTCGTCTTTCCCGCACCGTTCGGCCCGAGCAGGCCGACGGCCTCGCCACGGCGCACGACAAGCGAAACGCCGTTCACCACGCGTCTTGTGTCGTAGGTCTTGGAAAGACCATGCGCAACCAGGGTCCCTTCATAGCGCGCCTTGTCGCGTGCGATGAACGGTTCGGGCGAAGACGCTTTCTTTGCCGGCGACTGAGAGAAAAAAGGAAGCTTCACGTTATGGACTATTGTTGTGGCCGTGATTTCGGATCGAGCATGATTTCAACGCGGCCGCCGCAACTGTCGAGCTTTGCCTCGCCACTTGCCATCTGGACGGTCAGCTTGCAGCCCTTGAACACATTCGGCCCATCTGAAAGTACGACCTGCTTGCCGGTCAGCACGAAGGTCTGACTTGCCATGTCGAACTGGCCGGTCTCGGCAGTCGCCTGCTGCTTGCCGGAGCTCAGGAATACGGTGTCGTCGAGAAAGATCTTGTCGATATCCGCATTACCGCTGGAAATGGATGCGGCGCTGCCGTCGGAATTGGCCTTTTCCTTGTACTGCACGGTCATCTTGCCGGCTTTCAGCGTGGTCGTTCCCTGCACGACGTTCACGTTTCCGGTAAAGAATGCCTTCTTTTCCTGATCCTTGATTTCAAGCTGGTCGCTCTGGATCTGGATCGGCTGATCGTTCGACAGCTTCAGTCCGTCCATGCTGCTCGTCGTCGACTGAGCATAGGCGGAAGTGCCGAGGAAGAATAACAAGGCCACCGCGCTCGCGGCAGGAATGCTGAGTGAAAGACAACGATGCATCATGGCGGCCGGGCCTACTTGCCTTTGTTACGGATGGCTGCGGGATCGAGGTCAACCCGAACCTTGCCGGTGAAATTGAGAGTATGCCCCTTATCGATGATCTTCATCGAATCTGCAACAATGGAGCCGCCACTCATCGAGATATTCACCGCATCGGGAGTGTTCATGGTCCCACCGGGTATATCGAGATTGGCGGATTTAAAGTGCGCGGTAATACCATTGCTCAGGTTGACGTCGAACGGCGCGGTAAGCTTGAGGATGTCGGCGCTGCGATCCAGGTCCGCACTGGAAGCGGTCACGCGTGCAATCAGTTCGTCATTGATCGGCACGGCCGCCTTGACGTCCTTGAGTGTGATCAGGTTCGGGTTCTGGATATCCTGAAGTGCTTTGTTGGCCAGCATGGAATAGCTGATGCCATCGCTGTTTCGGCCGGAAACCGCAGGGCGCTCCATGACGATCTTGCCGTCTTCAATCTTGGCGCTCTCGATCGACAGGTTTTCCGGCAGGTAGGTGCGGACAATCGCGACCCCGACGAAAAGCAGCGAAATCACGCCGGCAGCCAACGGCAGGAGGATCTTCAGCCTGCTGACGCGCGAAGAATGGGAAAGCGCCGCATCGTAAGCGCTTGTCGGCGCCGGCATCGATGCAAGTATGCTTCCTGTTTTTCGGATATGCTGCAGCATGAAGCTCCGTTTCGTCCTTTCCGGCAATCCTGTCCGGCAAATTTGCGGCCCGCGCCTAGGGCATGGCACGCGATCGTCGACCGCCAATATGGTTTTTATTCTTCAACAAACAATAATGGCGAACATAAAAACGTGATACGAAGCGCTGCAATCGGCCAAAAAGAGGCCTATGTAAAGCGCTTTAGGCATTGAGGGAACGTTTATGGACCAAATGGCAATCGCGGATCGGCGTCAGTTGCGCCGCAAGCTCAGTTTCTGGCGTATCGCGGCACTGGTCTTTTTGGCTGTTATTGGTTTCGTCTCCTATTGGGTCATCGCCGACGAGAAGTCGGGATCTGCCGCTCCTCATATTGCCCGCGTGCGCATCTCCGGGATGATCCTGGATGATCGCGAATTGCTCGAGCGACTCGATCGTATTGCGCAAAGCACGCAAGCCAAGGCCTTGATCGTATCGATTTCCTCACCCGGCGGCACCACCTATGGCGGCGAGCGTATTTACCAGGCCATCCGCAAGGTGGCGGAAAAGAAGCCTGTCGTTTCCGATATCCGCACCCTGGCGGCCTCTGCGGGTTACATGATTGCCACCGCAGGTGATACGATCGTTGCCGGAGAAAGCTCGATCACCGGTTCCATCGGCGTCATCTTCCAGTATCCGCAGGTCGACGAGGTGATGAAAAAGATCGGGGTATCGCTCGAAGAAATAAAGTCTTCTCCAATGAAGGCGGAGCCATCGCCTTTCCATCCGGCCAGCGAAGAAGCCAAGACGATGATCCGCAACATGATCATGGATAGCTACGGCTGGTTTGTCGATCTTGTCGCCGAACGCAGAAACCTCCCGCGCGACGAGGTGCTGAAGCTTGCTGACGGCTCGATCTTCACCGGAAGGCAGGCCTTGAACGTCAAGCTGATCGACAAGCTTGGCGGTGACGACGATATTCTGGATTATCTTGATACACGTGATGTTTCGCGCGATCTGCCGATCGTCGATTGGAAAAGCCGCGAGTCTTCCTCATCGCTCTGGTTCGCCCACGCGCTGAGCGGACTTTTCCGTTATGCGGGTATCAATCTGCCTCTGACGCCGGATGCAATCGATGGCTGGGGTGCCAACAAGTTGTTCCTTGACGGTCTTGTCTCGGTTTGGCAGGTTGGGAAGGGTTGAAAATCTAATTTTTTCAGGGGGCAACCGTGATTAAGTCTGAATTGGTACAGATCGTTGCAGCACGCAATCCGCATCTTTACCATCGCGACGTCGAGAACATCGTCAATGCCGTGCTCGATGAAATCACGGATGCGCTTGCTGGCGGTAACCGGGTCGAGCTGCGTGGCTTTGGCGCGTTTTCGGTGAAGAACCGCCCGTCCCGTTCCGGTCGCAACCCGCGCACGGGCGAAAGCGTCTTCGTCGAGGAGAAGTGGGTTCCATTTTTCAAGACCGGAAAAGAGTTGCGCGAGCGCCTCAACCCGGGCATGGCCGACGAGGACGATTGAGCGCGGATATTGCCGCAGGGACTTGAAACCGCGGCATTCGGACCAATCTGGTGCCGATGAACGAGAAATTGCCGGAGTGACCCATGACGAAGCTTAAGCGTATTGTTTCGCTTGTCGTTTTCGTGCCGATTGGCATTGTCCTGATCGTATTGGCCGTGGCGAACAGGCAGGTGGTCACGCTGGCGCTCAATCCCTTCCGTCCTGAGGATAGCCTCCTGTCCGTGTCTGCGCCCTTCTTCGTTTTCGTTTTCCTCGCCCTCCTTGTCGGCATGGGAATCGGCGCTTCCGTAACCTGGTGGAAGCAGGGCCGTTACCGCCGACAGGCTCGCGTCGAGGCCAAGGAAGCGGTGAAGTGGCAGAAAGAGCATAAGGCGATCGTTGCTCAACGGCGCTAAGCCACCATCACCGGCCTTAAGTTCTACAGCGGGCGCGCTGAGCCTGGTCGGGTTCACGACGGATTGACCTGCGCAGAATTTGTACCGTCTCCCTCTAAGCTTTCATTGGGTTATGTCGCATGGGCTTTGCCGAATGCGCGGCAGATGCTATCTGCACGAAAATGAAAGCGAAGGATCAATCGTTGAAGAGCAGAGACAAGCGGACGGGGCAGAAGGCTCCTTCTCGGGGTGGCAATGCACAGGACCGGCATGGCGCCGCCGGCAAGCCGAAGCCGCCCGCTGCTGCATCACGTCAAAGGATGAGCGAAAAGGCGGGCGAGGTTAAGCCCACCAGCCAGCCCGCAGCGCAGACGCGTCCGCTGATGGCGCGCAGCGGTGACCTGCCGAAGGAAAATGTCCCGATCATTCTCGAATCGCAGAATGCCGGTGATTTCCACCTGGTCGATAGCGGCAAGGGGCTGAAGCTGGAAAAATACGGCCCGTATTTTGTCGTCCGCCCCGAGGCGCAGGCGCTCTGGCAGCCTTCCCTGTCGGCGGATAACTGGAACAGGGCGGACGCGGTCTTCACTGGCAACACCGATGAGGATGGCATGGGCCGCTGGAAATTCCCGCGCGAGGCGCTCGGTGAAACCTGGCCGCTGTCGCTGCTCGACATCGATTTTCAGGGCCGCTTCACGGCATTCCGTCATATGGGCTTTTTCCCCGAGCAGATCGTCCACTGGACCTGGGTCAGGGATCAGGTGGAAGAGGCAAAAGCCAAGGGGCGTACGCTCAAGGTGCTCAACCTCTTCGGTTATACCGGTGTCGCCTCCCTTGTGGCCGCTGCGGCCGGCGCAGAAGTGACCCATGTCGACGCCTCGAAAAAGGCGATCGGCTGGGCGAGGGAAAACCAGGCTCTCTCGCGTCTCGACAAGGCTCCGATCCGCTGGATCTGCGAGGACGCGATGAAGTTCATCCTGCGCGAGGAGCGCCGGGGCAGCACCTATGACATCATCCTCACCGATCCGCCGAAATTCGGCCGTGGCCCGAACGGCGAGGTCTGGGAGCTTTTCGAGCACCTGCCCGTCATGCTCGACGTCTGCCGCGAACTCCTGTCGAAAAATTCCGTCGGTCTGGTTCTGACGGCCTATTCCATCCGGGCGAGCTTCTATTCCATCCACGAGCTGATGCGTGAGACGATGCGCGGTGCCGGCGGCACGGTGGAATCGGGCGAGCTCGTCATCCGCGAAACGGGCATTGACGGCGCAAGCCGTGGCCGCGCCCTTTCCACGTCACTCTTCAGCCGCTGGGTTTCCCAATGACAGACGAATTCAGAAAGCCGGGCGCCCGCAAGGTCGGGCAGGTGAAGGAAGTCACCTCGCTCGCCAACCCGATCATCAAGGACATCAAGGCGCTTTCCAACAAGAAGGACCGCGAAGCCGCCGGCATCTTCATGGCCGAAGGCCTGAAGCTGGTCATCGATGCGCTGGAGCTTGGCTGGGAAATCCGCACGCTGATCTACGCCAAGGCGGCCAAGGGCAAGCCGCTGGTCGAACAGGTTGCCACCCGCACGGTGGCAAATGGCGGCCTCGTTCTCGAAGTGTCGGAAAAGGTCCTGTCGTCGGTCACGCGCCGCGACAATCCGCAGATGGTCGTCGGCATCTTCGAGCAGCGCTGGAAACGCCTGGAAGACCTGGTGCCCGGAAAGGATGAAACGATCGTGGCTCTGGACCGCGTTCGCGATCCGGGCAATCTCGGCACGATCATCCGCACCGCCGATGCCGCCGGTGCATCCGCCGTCATTCTGGTCGGAGACTGCACCGATCCTTTCTCGCTGGAAACCGTTCGCGCCACGATGGGCTCGGTTTTCGCACTTCCCGTAGTGAAATGTTCGGTGGAAGAGTTTCTCGGCTGGCAGAAGCGCTCGGGCGTGAATGTAGTTGCAACCCATCTCGCCGGTGCCGTCGATTACCGCACGGCCGATTACAAGACGAAGCCGGTTGTCATCCTGATGGGCAACGAACAGTCAGGCCTGCCTGAAAATCTGGCCAAGGCCGCCAATCGCACGGTCCGCATCCCCCAGCAGGGGCTTGCCGACAGTCTTAATCTCGCAGTCGCAACCGCCGTCATGCTGTTCGAGGCGCGCCGCCACCTGCTGACGTTGGAAGACAGAACATGACGCAAGATGCAACACCCCTGTCCCGGCCGCTGATCGCGGGGATCGTCATCGTGATTGCGGTGATCCTCGATCAGGTCATCAAGCTTGCGGTCGAAGCCTGGCTGCCCATGCATGAGGCGGTGCCGGTCATTCCTTATCTGGCACTTTTCCGCACCTATAATCTCGGTGTCGCCTTCTCGCTTCTCTCCGGCATGGAGCGTGAATTCATCATCGGCATGCGCATCGTCATCGTCGGTATCGTTCTCTGGCTCTGGCGCAAGACGCCAGCATCGCGAACCTTCGCCAATGCCGGTTTCACCCTCATCATCGCCGGCGCAATCGGCAATCTCGTCGACGGTTTGGTCTATGGTCACGTCATCGATTACATCCTGTTTCATACAGAGACGTGGTCGTTCGCCGTCTTCAATCTCGCCGATTGCTTCATAACTATCGGAGCAGGCTTGGTTATTCTGGACGAGCTCGTCGGATCGAAGTCGCGCGATTAATGCCCTGTTAAGCCGTCCTTCTAAGGATTGTGAAGGAAAGCCCGTGTAGGCTGGCGCTCATGCGCACCCTCGCCGAGTTGCACGACCGACTGACAAAGGCTTTTTCCCAGCCCCCGCTTTCCGAGGGGTCGGCGGAGCCGTTGTCGGAACTGATTGTCGAGCCACCCGAAGAGATAGACTTTCTCGCCGCCTCCGCGCCGCAGCATCTAAGCCCGCTTCAAAACCTGATCTTCCAGCTCAAGCGCTGGTCGCCGGCCCGACACTCCCTGAAGAGCCGCCTGAAGGAATCCGAAGCGGCAGGCGAGGCGAAATCCCGCCGTCTTTCCACCGTCGTTCATGAAATCCGCACCCCGCTGAACGGCATTCTCGGCATGACGCATTTGCTCAGCCAGACGAAGCTGACCGCGGAGCAGCAGAACTATCTGAGCGGCATCCGCCAGTCCGGCCATCTTCTGGCCCAGCTGGTCGATGACATTCTCGATCTGACGACCATGGAAGCAGGTCGCTTCAGGCTAAACACCAGGGCGGAACATCTGCGGCAGCTGCTCGAAAGCGTCGTCGAGATGCTTTCCCCCCGCGCCCACGAAAAGCGTATCGAGATCGCCGCAACCTTTGCCGCCGATCTCCCCGAACTGCTGGACTTCGACCCGGCCCGCCTTCGCCAGGTTCTGTTCAATGTCATCGGCAATGCGGTCAAGTTTACCTCTGCCGGTGGCGTGCTTGTGCGCGTCACGCTTGCCGACGACAATGTTGAAATCGCCGTCATCGATACCGGTCCCGGCATGACGCTCCAGGAACAGGCGAGGATTTTCGGCGAGTTCGAGCAGGTAGGATCGGTCGAGGCCCGCAGCGGTGGCACGGGTCTCGGCCTTGGTATCGCATCGCGCATTCTCAACGAATTCGGCGGCTCTCTTTCGGTGAAGAGCCGCAAGGGGGAGGGGAGCACCTTCACCATTCGTTTCCCGGTTCGGCTTGCCGAGGATGTGGCAGCCGGCGAAACCGACAGGAGTGGCATGCTGGCGCGGTCCCGCGTCGTTCTGCTGGCCCCGCAAGGACCGACGGCTCAGGCAACGGTCGCAACCATCGAGGCTCTCGGCGGTCGTTGCCGCCACCTCTCCACGACGCAGGACGTGTCGATGCTGATCGACAGGGCCGCGGAAGGATCGATGCCGTTCACCGACCTGATTGTCGATCACCGGTTGGCGTCGGATTACGCCTGCGAGCCGCTTCACAAGCCGCTGCACCGCATTCTACTCGTCAATCCCGAAGAGCGGGCATCGCAGCCGCAGGATCTGTTCGATGCTTGGCTGATCCGCCCCCTGCGGGAGCGCTCGCTGGTCGATGTCTTGAGCGGCCGCATGCGAGGTTTCGGCCGTATCGCCAGCACGCCGCAAAGTGCTTCGGCTGACCCCGTTGCGGGAGAAGCCCCGTTCTCGACTGATATCCACAGCGAGCTTGACGTGGTTGTTGCCGAAGATGATCCGGTCAGCGCCATGTTGTTGCGTGCCATGCTGCAGAAGAATGGCCACAAGGTGCGCTGGGTCACGGATGTTCAAAGTTTCGGCGATCTTGTGCGCCAGCCCGGCGCGCGGCCCGATCTCATCATCACCGACCTGAATATGCCGGGCGGTGATCCCTTGGATGTGCTTGTCAGCCTCCGTGAGACTGAAAGAGTGACAAACAGCCTCACCGTTCCGGTCATCGTCCTGACAGGTGAAGATCGTCATGAAACGCTGCAAACCGCTCTGGCGGCCGGTGCCCAGAAAGTCCTGCAGAAGCCCGTGGAACCGGACCGGCTGTTCGAGGATATCCGTCATCTTGTGACTGAGAATATGGCACGCCAGCGTCTCCGTTGACGGCACCATGGCCGCGGCTTATTGTGACAAACCATGTCACGTTCCTGTTGCAGAGACGTGATTAATGGCGGTGATCCAACCGGTACGGGTGACTCACCATGGCAATCGAACTCCTGAACCGCGAATTGACCCTCGATCATCCCTCGACAGCGACGCCTTCTATTGAGAAGAGCGATATATTCGGTCGCATAGGTTCGCTGGAAACGCGGCTTGCGCGCAACAGCCGGGAGATCTATGCGGCGCAGTCGGTTCGCTATCGCGTTTTTGTCGAAGAAATGAATGCGATGCTGCCTCCCGAGGCGATGTCCCGCAAGCGCGACTTCGACAGTTACGACGATATCTGCGATCATCTCCTCGTGGTCGACAATGCGATCGAGGGCGAGATCGAAGATCAGATCGTCGGTACCTATCGCCTGTTGCGCCAGGAAGTCGCATTGGCCAATGGCGGTTTCTATTCGGCCTCGGAATTCGATATCGAACCGCTTCTGAAGCGCCACCCCGACAAGCAATTTATGGAACTCGGCCGTTCCTGCGTCCTGCCCGACTACCGCACGAAGCGGACCGTGGAACTGCTCTGGCAGGGCAACTGGGCTTATGCCCTGAGACACGGCATGGGCGCTATGTTCGGCTGCGCATCCTTCCCCGGTGTCGATCCGCAGGATCATGCGCTTGCCCTTTCCTTCCTGCACCAGAACTCGCTGGTGAAGGACGAATGGATGGTGTCGGCAAGGTCGGATCTCTATCGCGATATGGACATGATCCCTGCGGAAGAGATCAACCCGCGTCAGGCCCTGTCCGCCATGCCGCCGCTGGTGAAGGGTTATCTGCGTCTCGGTGCCATGATCGGCGATGGTGCCGTGGTCGACCAGGCCTTCAACACGACCGACGTTCTGATCGTTCTGCCGATCGCCGTCATTTCCGGCCGCTACATCAACCATTTCGGCGCCGACGCAGGCCGCTTCGCCAGCTGATCGTTAGCGGACGAGCCGTATCGGGCCGCTGTACTGCGCGATGGTCTCGTCCGAAGTGAGCAGAAGCATGCCTTCGGACGTGGCCTGGGCAATGAGGATACGGTCGAACGGGTCTTTGTGGATTGGCGGCAAGGCTTCAAGAGCAAACGCATGGCGGGAGTTGACCGCCAGTTCCTGAAAACCGTTATCCAGCAATGCTCGGTAAAGCACGCGTGGTTCGATATTGAAACCATCTCGGTTTAGGGCTTGTTTGATTGTCAGTTCCCAAATGCTTGCGGAACTGAAGAACGGCGTATTGTCCGTATCCTCAAGGATGGACCGCATCTCGGCGGTGAGTTTCCGATCATCTTCTGCGAACCAAGCGAGGATATGGGAATCCGGAAGAACTCTCATTTTTCTTCACCGTAGAACATCTCTTCGATTTCTTTGGCGAACATCGTGTCGAAGTCGTCCGGGATCTGCGCATATCCCTTGAGAAAACCGGCTTTGCGCTTCTTCTTGGGTGCATCCTCCAGCGGAACCACCTTCACCATCGGCCTGCCGGCCTTGGCGATGACGAACCCTTCACCATTCGCGGCCTCTTCGACGAGGCGCGAAAGATGTGTCTTTGCTTCGTGAATATTGACCGTCTTCATGGCAGGTGCCTCGAGTGGACTTAGTTCACTGAACTTAGTCCACTCGGAAGGTCATATCAAGAAATGCCTACGATCCAGCATTGTAGGCCGCGATCGCTGCCATATTGACGATCTCGCTATCCCTGGCGCCCATCTGGGTGATCTGCACCGACTTGTCGAGACCGACAAGAAGCGGGCCGATCAGCGTCGAGCCACCGAGTTCCTGCAGCATGCGCGTTGCGATCGAAGCAGAATGTATCGCCGGCATGACCAGCACGTTTGCCGTGCCCGACAGCCTGCAGAACGGGTATTGCTCCATGCGCGTGGCATTGAGCGCCACATCGGCAGCAATTTCGCCGTCGTACTCGAAATCGACCTGGCGGCCGTCGAGGATCTTCACCGCCTCGCGCACCCTCTCCGAACGTTCGCCGAGCGACTGGCCGAAATTGGAATAGGCGAGCATGGCGACCCGTGGTTCGTAGCCCATACGGCGTGCGACGCATGCGGCCTCGGTGGCGATATCTGCAAGGTCCTCGGCATGCGGCTGGTCGTGAACTGCGGTATCGGCAACGAAGATCGTTCGCCCACGAGCTACGACGATGGAGACGCCGATCACCCGGTGGCCGGGTTTGGTGGCAATGCAGCGCCGCACGTCGGCCAGTGCCGAGGCGTAGTTGCGGGTCGTGCCGGTCACCATTGCATCGGCGTCGCCGACGGCAACCATCGTGGCCGCGAAATGATTGCGGTCGTTGTTGATCAGGCGCTGTACGTCACGCAACAGGTAGCCCTGGCGCTGAAGGCGGGCATAGAGATGGTCGGTATAAGCTTCAGTGCGCTTCGATATGCGGGCATTGACGATCTCGATGCCCGGCCGGTCGAGATCGATCCCGGCTTTCTCCGCCGTGGCCCGGATCACGTCGTCACGGCCAAGCAGGATGGCCGTGCCGAGTTCCTGGTTGCAGAAGGAGATGGCGGCGCGCATGACCTGCTCTTCTTCGGCCTCGGCAAAGACGACCCGCTTCGGGAAACGCCGCACCCGGTCATAAATGCTCTGGGTCGTTGCCGCGATCGGATCGCGCCGTGCGGCAAGTTCGCGGCCGTAAGCGGCAATGTCGGCAATGTCGCGACGTGCCACGCCGCTGTCCATCGCCGCTTTCGCAACGGCCATCGGAATGGCCGAGATCAGGCGAGGATCGAACGGGACGGGAATAATGTATTGCGCACCGAACCGCGGTCGCACACCCTGATAGGCCGCAGCCACATCGTCCGGCACGTCCTCGCGGGCAAGATTGGCGAGTGCTGTCGCGGCGGCGATCTTCATCGCGTCATTGATCTGCCGGGCACGAACGTCG
Source organism: Neorhizobium sp. UBA7851 (assembly GCA_002500765.1). GTDB lineage: Bacteria > Pseudomonadota > Alphaproteobacteria > Rhizobiales > Rhizobiaceae > Neorhizobium. The sequence continues at coordinate 2,169 of DLSX01000065.1, read as the reverse complement.
AGCGCGCCACGGAAGATATAGGGGAAGCCAAGCACGTTGTTGACCTGGTTCGGATAGTCCGATCGCCCAGTCGCCATGATCGCATCGTCACGGATGCGCGCCACTTCCTCGGGTGTGATTTCCGGGTCGGGGTTGGCCATGGCGAAGATGATCGGCTTGTCGGCCATCGAGCGGATCATCTCGTCGGTAAAGGCGCCCTTTTGCGAGAGACCGAACACGACGTCCGCACCCTTCATTGCTTCTTCGAGGCTGCGGCGGTCCGTCTTGGCCGCGTGGGCCGACTTCCACTGGTTCATGCCCTCGGTGCGGCCCTGGTAGATCACGCCCTTGGTGTCGCAGAGAATGATGTTTTCCGGATTGAAGCCCATCGCCTTGATCAGCTCGATACAGGCGATTGCCGCGGCACCCGCGCCGTTGCAGACAAGCTTGGTCGTCTTGAGGTCACGGCCGGTCAGTTCCAGCGCATTGATCAGGCCTGCCGCGGCGATGATTGCCGTGCCATGCTGGTCGTCATGGAAAACCGGGATATCCATCAGCTCGCGGAGGCGGCTTTCGATGATGAAACATTCCGGCGCCTTGATGTCCTCAAGGTTGATGCCGCCGAAGGACGGGCCGAGGTAACGCACGCAGTTGATGAACTCGTCGACATTTTCTGTTTCGACTTCGAGGTCGATGGAATCGACATCGGCAAAGCGCTTGAACAGGACCGACTTGCCTTCCATGACCGGTTTCGAGGCCAATGCGCCGAGATTGCCGAGGCCGAGGATCGCCGTGCCGTTCGAAATCACGGCCACCATATTGCCACGCGTCGTGTAATCATAGGCTTTGGCGGGGTCGGCCGCGATTGCCAGCACCGGCACTGCGACGCCCGGCGAGTAGGCCAGCGACAGGTCGCGCTGTGTCGCCATCGGCTTGGTCGGGGTGATTTCCAGCTTGCCGGGGCGGCCATCGGCGTGAAAGTCGAGCGCTTCCTGCTCGGTTACCGATGTACGCGTGCTGCCTGCCTTATTCTTCAAGACCATATCCTCCAGCTTCCTGTGGGCAGCCTCGCCTGAAGCTGCAGCAAATATTGTATTCAAAGGCGCTTCACCGATAGTGTCACGACTTTCCATGCGCAATGAAAATCGGCCCAGTGACCCAGTTTGAACGTTTGTCCCCCCATGGTCAGAATGGCGACGCCCTGACCACCGACCAGCTCGTTTCGGAGGAAAGCCGTGCCACGGCAACCCCGATGATGGAGCAGTTTATCGAGATCAAGGCGAACAACCCCGGTTCGCTGCTCTTCTATCGCATGGGCGATTTCTACGAACTGTTTTTCCAGGACGCGATTGACGCATCCCGGGCGCTTGGAATTACGCTCACAAAACGCGGCCAGCACCTGGGCCATGATATTCCGATGTGCGGCGTGCCCGTTCATGCGGCGGACGATTATCTGCAGAAGCTGATCGCGCTTGGCTTCCGTGTCGCCGTCTGCGAGCAGGTGGAAGATCCGGCGGAAGCCAAGAAGCGCGGCTCGAAATCGGTGGTGAAACGTGATGTCGTGCGTCTCGTCACGCCCGGCACGATCACCGAGGAAAAGCTGCTCGTTGCCTCGGAATCCAACTATCTGATGACGCTTGCCCGCATCAAGGGCGGTGCCGAACAGGCGATGGCGCTGGCGTGGATCGATATCTCGACCGGCGTTTTTCGTCTGGCGGAAACCGATCCTTCGCGCCTGCTTGCCGATATCCTGCGCATCGAGCCGCGCGAACTGATCATGCCGGACACGATGTTCCATGATCCGGAACTGAAGCCGGTCTTTGACGTGCTCGGCCGCGTCGCTGTACCGCAGCCGGCGGTGCTGTTCGATAGCGCCACATCCGAGGGCCGTATCGCCCGTTATTTCGGTGTCGGCACGCTCGATGGTTTCGGTTCGTTTTCCCGTGCCGAATTTGCGGCGGCTGCCGCTGCCATCGCCTATGTCGAGAAGACCCAGATCTCGGAACGCCCGCCGCTTGGCCGGCCGGAGCGCGAAAGCGGCGCCTCCACCCTGTTCATCGATCCCGCCACCCGCGGCAATCTCGAACTGACGAAAACCCTGTCCGGCGAGCGCGAAGGCACGCTCCTCAAGGCGATCGACCGCACCGTCACCGGCGGCGGTGCCCGACTTCTCGCCGAGCGGCTGATGTC
>DLSX01000094.1 GCA_002500765.1 Neorhizobium sp. UBA7851 | reverse complement strand
CGATGTTCCGCTGATCGTCGATGCCGGGCTTGGAAGACCCTCGCATGCGGCCACGGTCATGGAGCTGGGATATGATGCCGTGCTGCTCAACACTGCCGTCGCCATGGCCGGTGATCCACCCGCCATGGCCGAGGCTTTTGCCAGGGCGACGGAAGCGGGCAGGCTTGCCTATCTGGCCGGCATGCTGGAGCCGCGCGACATGGCGGTGCCTTCGACGCCTGTCATCGGCAAGGCGGTGTTTTCATGAGGCTCGATCCCTTTTACCTCATCGTCGATAGCGCTGACTGGATCGAGCGACTGGTGTCTCTGGGCGTAAAACTGGTGCAGTTGCGTGTGAAGGATAGACCGGAAGCGGAACTGCGGCAGGAAATCCGCCGATCCAAGGCGGTGTGCCTCGCGTATGGTTGCCAGCTCATCATCAACGATTATTGGCAACTGGCGATCGATGAGGGCTGCGATTTCATCCATCTCGGTCAGGAGGATCTTGCCGAGGCTGATCTCGGGGCCATTCGTTCCGCGGGTTTGAAGCTCGGAGTCTCTACCCATGACGTCGCGGAACTCGATACGGCCTTGGCTGCCGGGCCCGATTACGTCGCGCTTGGCCCCGTCTGGCCGACCATCCTGAAACAGATGAAATGGCAGCCGCAGGGTGTGGAGCGCGTCGGAGACTGGAAACGGCGGATCGGCACTCTTCCCCTCGTCGCCATCGGTGGCATATCCGCAGAACGAGCCCCGCTTGTTCTCGAGCAGGGCGCGGCGTCTGCCGCCGTCGTCACCGATATTTTGCTCCATGAAAACCCGGAGGCGCGCACACGGCAGTGGCTGACTGCGACGGCGCCATGGCGACAGCATTCGGCGGAACGGGCCTGATTGCCGGCCCTGCGCGAGCAAGCTTGCTGGGATGCGAGGACGTCATGTTCTGTCATGAAACCGTTATGAGGGGACACTAGAACCGCCCCGGTTGGTTCGGCCGTGCACGCCTGTGCAGTGGTCGAGCGGCCTCTGGCCGGTTGATCTGCAATCGAACCGGGGGCATCAACTTCACGCGCGTCCTCGCAACCTGTTGCACCAGCCTGCAGACTTACCGGAGTTTTACCGTGACCGCTCCAATCCTGATCGAGCGCAATGGCCATAACACATGGCTCAAATGGCATCGCGGGCGCCGCCGTCTGTCCGATCCGGTCTTTACAGGCGAACGTATCGTTGAAGCCATGCGCCTCGGCGCCAGTGTCGAAGTCGATCTCGTCGTTCATGCGGATAGCGGCTGCGCGGTGCTGCACGATCTGGAGCTCGACCGCGAAACGACGGGCCGCGGGAAGGTGCGCGATACCGGCGCTGCCACCCTTCGGCAGCTTCATCTTCGTGATAATCAGGGGCAACCCGTCACTGACCGGGTTCTGCTTCTCGAAGATCTTTGCGCACTTCTCGCAGAAAAGCAGATCCATCCGGATGCGCTGCTTCAGCTCGACTTCAAAGAGGATCTGAAGGCACTCACGCCGCAACTCGTTGCCAATTTCGGAGCAAGCGTTGCTCCGATCAGGTCTTCGCTCATCCTGTCCGGTGGCGATTTCGACGCCATCGCCATGCTGGCCGGGGCCGCGCCCGGTATCGCGATTGGCTATGACCCCTGTTACGGCGAAAGTCTCTCCCGACTTCAGGCAACCGGGGATTATCTCGGCTTTATCGAGCAGGCGCTTGTTACCGCGCCCGATGCGCGGATGATCTATCTCGCTTACGATATCGTGCTTGCCGCCGCGGATGCGGGGACCGATATCATCGCGCCGGTTCACGCAGCGGGTCGTCGCGTCGATGCCTGGACGATCAACAACATTACCCCGGAAACCATCGCGCAGGTCGAGCGGCTGCTTCACCTCAAGGTGGATCAGATCACCACAGATGACCCGGAAGGGTTAGTCGAGGCTATTCGTCAATGACTATCGATTACGGCACCATTCTTGACCACATGGTCGCAACCGCCCGTGAGGCGGGCGCGTTGACGCTCGATCATTTCAAGCGGTTTCGCGATATCGAGATCGGCATCAAGGGGCCGGGTGATTTCGTATCGGATGCTGACCGGGAATCCGAAACGCTGATCCGCAATCGCCTGCTTTCCCGTTACCCGTGGGGTCTCACCGGGGAGGAGTTCGCGCCGGTGGAGGGGGCGCATGGCGATCATCGCTGGCTGGTGGATCCCATCGATGGCACGACCAACTTCATCTACGGTCAGCACTACACGATCACGATTTCGCTGCGTCGCGGCAACGAGACGATATGCGGATTGGTCTATAACCCCGTTTCCGACGAGATGTTTACCGCGATCAAGGGCGAAGGGGCCTATCTCAACGGCACCCGCCTACGGGTGAGTGCGAGCGAGGATCTTGCCCTGATGTGCATCGGTACCGGTCTGCCCACGCCCAATCTGTCGCTTTATCCGGGCGCCTATCAGCGGCTGGATGATATCCGCGCGCCGGTCGGCGCGGTCCGCGTCCTTGGAAGTGCAGCCAATTCCTGCGCCCATGTCGCCTGCGGCAGGCTCACCGGCTATTTTGAGGAAACCGGGTTTGTCGACACGGCGGCGGGCATCCTTCTTGTGCAGGAAGCTGGCGGCATTGTCACGGACTGGTGGGGGCGCGGGCCGGAGGTCTATGAAAAGACGGGCACGCTGATCGTCGCCAACGCCGCGACCCATGCCTATCTGATCGAGCGGTTGCGCGGAGTTCAGTCCAAGGACGCCGCTTAACGTTTTGCCGGTCCGACGCCTCGAAATGATCGCGGATTGCTGCGGCGATTGTCGCGTCTGCCAAGCACCGGCAGTGCTGTGTCAGCTACGGAAAAATACCAGCGTCACCAGGATGAAGACCGGCACGAGAATGCCGGCTGACCAGGCCATGTATCCGAAGAAGCTCGGCATCCTGACGCCGGCGCTTTCGGCAATCGCCTTGACCATGAAGTTCGGCGCGTTGCCGATATAGCTGTTGGCGCCCATGAACACTGCGCCGCAGGAAATCGCCACGAGGGTTCTGGCGAGCGGTCCCATCAATTCTACCGGATCGCCGCCGGCCAGATTGAAGAAGACGAGATAGGTCGGTGCATTGTCGAGGAAGGATGACAGGAGGCCCGTCATCCAGAAATACATGGCGTTGATCGGCGCGCCATTGGGAGCGGTCACGAGCGCGACGATCGGGGCGAAAGCGCCGCCGGCTCCTGCTTTCAACATTGCGATGACCGGGATGATGGTGATGAAGATCGCGGCAAACAACTTGCCGACCTCCAGCATCGGACCCCATTCAAAACCGTTTTCCTTTCGAAGACCTGATGGCGTCAGGATGAGGGAGGCGAGCGCGGCAACGATCAGGATCAGGTCGCGGGCAATATTTTGCAGTTCCAGATGCAGGCCGAAGACCGGGAGCGAGATACCGGGTCTCCACGAGCCCGACATCAGCACGGCGCCGACGACAACGGCCATCAATGCGAAATTGATCTTGCCGGAAATGCCGATGCCGGGCGTGTCCGGCGTCGGGTCGGCGACATCACGAAAATCCGCATCCCCCTTGTAGATGCGGCTATCGATGAACCAGAACAGCGCAAGCAGGATCAGTACGGCAAAGCCCATTTCCAGCAACATATGCGCTGTTGTCCAGAAGAAGACCACACCGCGCAGATAACCGAGGAACAGTGGCGGATCACCGAGCGGCGTCAACGAGCCCCCGATATTCGAAACCAGGAAAATGAAGAACACGACGACGTGGACATTGTGACGGCGCCCGTCATTGGCACGCAGCAGCGGGCGGATCATCACCATCGAGGCGCCGGTCGTTCCGATCACCGAGGCAAGCAGCGTTCCGATCGCCAGGAAACCCGTATTGAGGCCTGGCGATCCATGCAGGTTGCCGGTCACGAGAATGCCGCCGGCGATGGTGAACAGCGAAGTCAGGAGAATGACAAAGGGACGTAATCCAGAAGGATAGCATGAGCCATCTCGGAAGCGACGATACCGGAGGCGTGGGTAAAGGCGAACGGCACGATGAATGCCAATGCCCAGAAGGCGGACACCTTGCCGAAATGATGGTGCCAGAAACTGGGAGCCAGCAGTGGCAGCAGAGCGATGGACAGAAGGATGCCGACAAAAAGAATAGCCCAGGCCAGCCCCAGCTGACTGCCATCGAGGCTGATATCGTTGTCAGCCGAGAGTGCAGGGCCTGATAGAGCGAGGCAAGCCACTGCAGCGACCATGAGCGTCTGTATCCAATTCGGTAGCGCAGCGGGGACCGGACGCAGGAAACCGAGACGAGACCATTGCCGCGATGCGGAGTTCATCGCCGAACGCTTTTCAATTCTGTTATGCAAGATATCCGCTGCCTGTGTGTTGTCTGGTGGAGCAAACAAAATGGTGCTGCCGACTGTAGCCAATCTCCCGGCTAATACCATCGACGCGCAGACAAAGTCACTTCTGGATGGATGTTGAACCCCGGTCTGTGGCCGCCACCTTCAGAAAGCGAATGCTTTTTCGGAAGATATGCTCGAAGCATCTAGTTTTCCAACCAGCGGCGTCCGGAAGCCGTAAGGTGTGAATGCATCGCCGCCTGCGCTGCAAGCGGATCGCGCGCCTCGAGTGCGGCGAGGATTGCATGGTGCTCGTTCAAGGCCGCCGTCCAGCTTTCGGCCGTTTCGAAATGTCCGCGAATCCCGGCCGATAGCGGGCTGTGGCGCTCATCGAACAGGTTTTCGACGATCTCTGCCAACAACGTGTTCCCGGTGCTTTCCGCGATGATCAGGTGGAAGGCGCGATCCTGCTCGATCGGTTTTCGCGTGTTGGCAATATCGTCCGCCATCGCCTCTAGGGTTGCGCGCAAATTGGCTAGCGTCTCTTCTGTCATCGTCGCAGCCGCCTGGACGATGATGGCGCTTTCGATCACGGCGCGCGCCTGCATCAGTTCGGATGGGCTTTCACCAAGGGAACGGCCATTGCCGGATGGTTTCGATGTGTTGAGGACGTAAATCCCCGAGCCCATGCGGATCTCGATCGTACCGTCGATTTCGAGCGCGATCAGCGCTTCCCGGAGTGACGGGCGCGACACACCGAGCTGCTGTGCAAGTTCGCGTTCTGCGGGAAGCCGTGTTCCGGCCTTATAATCGCCCTTCGCGATCAGTTGCCGGACGCGATCTGCTGTCTGCTGGTAGAGGCGTCGTGTATCCGTCATTGAGGTCAGGCCAATTGCGCATTTTCTGGGCAGTGTTCGGACAATTGGCGTTAAAATTCTGCAAGGTGCAAGAAAAATCTTCAAATTGGCTTGACCAAATCTTCCGGGCGAGATTTGATAATCGGCAAGAGCCCTGGGAAGCTCTTGCGCGAAGAGGAGATCGCGATGGGAGGAGTGCCGCAACCTGCAGGCCATGTGGGTGGTACGACGGCGCATGCCGTTCTGTTGAAGCTTGAGGGTGTGTCCAAGGAATTTCCGGGCGTAAAGGCTCTTTCAGGCGTCAGCTTCGATCTGCGCGCCGGCGAGGTGCATGCCGTCTGCGGAGAAAACGGAGCCGGAAAATCAACGCTGATGAAGATCATCAGCGGGGTTTACCAGCCGAATTCTGGTATGGTCATCTTCAAGGGTGAGCCCGTACAGTTTGCCTCGACGCTTCAATCGGAAGCGGCCGGCATTGCCATCATCCACCAGGAACTCAATCTCGTCCCGCACCTGACGGTAGCGGAGAACATCTATCTTGCCCGCGAGCCGCGACGCGGGTTTCTCGTCGACCGGAAGCGCCTTCTTGCAGACGCCAAGCGCTGTCTCGACAGGCTCGGCGTCGATATAGATCCGAATTTGCAGGTGCGTAGCTTGTCGGTCGCGCAATGCCAGATGGTCGAGATCGCCAAGGCGCTCTCCCTGGATGCCACGGTGCTGATCATGGACGAGCCGACCTCGTCTCTCACTGAACAGGAGGCGCAGCTTCTGTTCAAGGTGATCCGCGATCTCAAAGCCCAGGGCACCGGCATCATCTATATCTCGCACCGGCTGGACGAGATGGCGGAGATCGTCGATCGGGTGACGGTCCTGCGTGACGGGCGGTATATCTCCACCGACGACTTCGACAATCTTACTGTCGATGACATCGTGGCGCGGATGGTGGGACGGTCGCTGGAGGACAAGTTTCCCGAGCCGACGCGGGTGCCGGGCGAAGAGGTGATCTTCTCGGCAAGCGGTCTGACCAGACGCGGCATTTTCTCCGACATCAGTTTCGAGATCCGCCGCGGCGAGATTCTTGGCTTTGCCGGGCTGATGGGGGCCGGGCGGACGGAAGTGGCGCGGGCCATCTTCGGGGCCGATCCGCTCGATGCCGGGACCATCACGCTCGATGGCAATGAACTGAATATTTCCGATCCGCGCAGCGCGATCGAGGCGGGCGTTGCCTATCTTTCAGAAGACCGGAAGGCGCAGGGGCTGGCGGTAAAAATGCCGGTCGACGCCAATCTGGTCATGGCCCGGATGGAGGCGGTGAGCAGTAAGTTCGGCGTTATCGACCGCAAGCGGCATCGTGAGGCCGGCCAGCGTTACGTCGATCTCCTGAACATCCGCACGCCGAGCCTCAGCCAGCCGGTTCGCCTTCTTTCCGGCGGCAACCAGCAGAAGATCATCATCGGCAAATGGCTGTTTCGCGAGCCGCGTATCATGTTCTTCGACGAGCCGACGCGCGGCATCGATGTCGGGGCGAAATTCGCCATCTACCAGATCATGGACAAGCTTGCGGCGCGCGGCATCGGTGTCGTGCTGATCAGTTCGGAACTGCCGGAAGTGCTCGGCATGTCCGATCGCATCGCCGTTTTCCACGGCGGGCACATTACCGCGACGCTGAAAACGCGGGATACCTCCCAGGAAGAAATCATGCATTACGCGTCGGGCAGCAGCCGGCGCGGCGAACAGGGATTGTGAGAGCATGGCCGACATGACCAGCGAAAAACCGGCGCAGCAGCCAGTTCCGAAATCCACCGGCCAGGGGCGCCGCCTGAGCGAGCGGCAGAAGGATATCATCCAGAAATTTGCCGCACTCGGCAGTCTGCTCGTGCTGGCAGCGGTGTTTTCCGCCACCAGCAGCGCCTTCTTCACCGTCGGCAACGGCATGACGATCGCACTGCAGGTGACCTCGATTGCGCTTCTCGGCATCGGCGCGACCTATGTCATCATTACTGGCGGCATCGATCTCTCCGTCGGCTCGGTTCTGGCGCTGGCCGGTGTGGTCGCGGCGCTTGCGGTGAAGGAGCTGCAATTGCCGATCTGGACCGGCATGCTGCTCGGCATCCTGACCGGCTCGCTCTGCGGACTGATCAACGGTTTCGTGATCACCCAGCTCAAGCTGCCGCCGTTCATCGCGACGCTCGGCATGATGCTGATCGCGCGTGGTGTGGCGCTGCAGATCACCGGTGCGCGGGCTGTTTCGGGGCTCGGCGAGGCTTTTGGCGAACTGGGCAACGGCTCGCTGTTGCGCATCGAATCCATCGACGATCAGGGTTTTCCGGTCGTCACCTTTCCCGGCATTCCCTATCCGGTCGTGCTGATGATCGTGATTGCCCTCATTGCCGCCTTCGTGCTCAACCGCACGGTGCTTGGCCGCTACATCTATGCGATCGGCTCCAATGCCGATGCAGCAAGACTTTCCGGCGTCAATGTTTCGCGGGTCACAGCCTTTACCTATGTCGTGTCCGGCACGCTCGCGGGCCTGACCGGCTGCGTGCTGATGTCCCGTCTCGTGACGGCGCAGCCGAACGAGGGCGTCGCTTACGAACTCGATGCGATCGCCAGTGCCGTCATCGGCGGCACGTCGCTGATCGGCGGCGTCGGCACGATCTCGGGCACGATGATCGGTGCCTTCGTCATCGGCATATTGCGCAACGGATTGAACATGAACGGCGTCTCCGCCTTCACCCAGCAGATCATCATCGGCCTTGTCATTCTGGTCACCGTGTGGATCGACCAGCTGCGCAACCGCCGCTGAGGACCAAGGGAACGGCCGGGGGCCGGGCCTGAATATGCCAAGCCACGGGAAGGGGAGGAGCCTTCCCTCACAACAGGTCCATTGGGGGCCATTCGAGGAGGAAAGACATGCGTAGACTTGCAACGGTCCTGATGGCGTCGGCACTTGCCTTCGCAGGGGCATCGGCCGCATCGGCCGGCGAAATCGCCGTCATCGTCAAGACGGTCAACTCGACCTTCTGGCAGAATGTGCAGAAGGGTGCCGAGGCCGCAATCGGCGGCGCCAAGGGCGAACACACGATGACCTTCCAGGGTCCGGCAGCGGAATCCGCCATCGCCGACGAGGTCAACATGGTGGAAAACGCTGTCAATCGTAAGGTGGCGGCGATCCTGCTTGCACCGTCCGATCCGGACGCGCTTGTGCCGGCGGTGAAGAAGGCATGGGAAGCCCGTATCCCGGTTGTCATCATCGACAGCCAGCTTTCCGAAGGTTCGGACAAATATTACCAGTCCTTCCTCGCCACCGATAACCGCAAGGCCGGTGAACTGGCGGCGAAGGCGCTGATCGAGAAGGTCGGTGAGACCGGCAAGATCGCCGTCATGTCCTATGTTGCCGGCGCCGGTTCCGAGATTGGCCGCGTCGGTGGCTTTACCGATTACATCAAGGCCAATTCCAAGCTTGAGATCGTCGGGCCATATTACTCGCAGTCGCAGATGGCGACCGCGCTCAACCAGACCACCGACGTTCTGGCCGCCAATAGCGACCTGAAGGGCATTTTCGGCGCCAACGAACCGACGGCGATCGGCATGGGCCGGGCGATCAAGCAGGCGGGCAAGGCGGGCAAGGTCGTGGCGATCGGCTTCGATGGAAACCAGGACCTGCAGGAATTCGTCAAGGACGGTACGCTAACGGCGACCGTCGTTCAGGGTTCGTACCAGATGGGCGAAAAGGGCATCGAGACGCTGCTTTCGATTCTCGGCAAGCAGAAGGTCGAAAAGACCGTCGATACCGGTGTCGTCGTGGTGACCAAGGACAATATCGACAAGCCGGAAGCCAAGAACGTTCTCTACTAAAATGACCGGCGCGCGGGTGGATTTTTCCCCGCGCGCTTCCTTCGATCACGATCGGGATTTCAGGACATCATGAAGGTTTCAGACAGGCGCAGGCTGCGCAATCGCGACGTCTCGTTCACGCTCATGGGTTTGGGCTGCGCCCAGATGGGCAATCTCTACCGGCTCACCCCCTATCAGGAATCGCTCGGCGCCTTCGAGGCGGCATGGGATGCCGGCATCCGCTATTTCGATACGGCGCCGTTTTACGGCTATACCCGCTCGGAGCGTCGGCTTGGAACGATGGTGACGGACCATGAGCGGGACGATTATGTGCTGAGCACCAAGGTCGGCCGCATCATGGTGCCGGACGAGACGGTCGGGCCGGAAGAGGATGCCTATGTCGCGCCGCTGCCGTTTCGGCCAAAATATGATTACAGCTATGACGCGATCATGCGCTCCTTCGAGGCAAGCCAGCAGCGCCTCGGCGTCTTCAGGCCCGATGTGCTCTATGTTCATGACATCGGCCGCGCCACCCATGGCGATCGTCACCAGCATTACTGGGACCAGTTGACCAAGGGGGGCGGGTTCCGGGCGCTCGGCGAGTTGCGCGTTGCCGGAATGGTCAAGGCGATCGGGCTTGGCGTCAACGAATGGCAGGCGATCGCCGACGCGATGGACGAATGCGATATCGACGTATCGATGCTGGCGGGACGCTATACGCTCTTGGAGCAGGAGAGCCTCGCCCTGCTCGACCGATGCCACCGTGAAGGTGTCGGCATCGTCGTTGCCGGCGCGTTCAATTCCGGGCTTCTCGCCGGTAACCGCAAGTTCAACTATGCCGAAGCGCCGGCCGATATTCTCGCCCGCGTCGGCGAAATCGAGGCGGCCTGCGAGGCGGAAGGGGTTGCGATGCAGGCGGCCGCACTTGCTTTTCCGGCTTTGCATCCGGCCGTGGTCACGGTCGTTTCCGGCGCGCGCAATGCCGAGCAGATGAAGGCCAATGTCGGCTGGTTCGAACAGGAGATCCCGGCCTCGTTCTGGGCACGGCTGAAGGACAAGGGCGTGATCGCCGCCGACGCCTCGGTGTCGGGTGGTTGAGACGATGATCATTGATGCCCACCAGCATTTCTGGCTGTTGAAGGACCGCAAGGGCGGCTGGCCGCCGCCGGAACTCGCCGCGATCCACCGCGACTTCCTGCCGGCCGATCTGGCACCGGAGATCGAGGCTACAGGCGTCGAGGGGACGGTTCTAGTTCAATCGGATCCGAGTGTCGAGGATACCCGCTTCATGCTGGACCTAGCCGAGAAGAACAGCACCATTCTCGGGGTCGTCGGCTGGGTGGACATGAAGGCTGAGGATGCGCCGGAAGCGATCGCCGACCTTGCGAGGTCACCGAAGCTGAAAGGCCTGCGGCCGATGCTGCAGGGGATTGCCGATCCCGACTGGATCGACGATCCGGCGCTTGAGCCGGCTGTCGAGGCGATGATGGCGCATCATCTGGTGTTCGATGCGCTGGTGCTTGAGCCGCATCTTTCGGCCCTTCATGCCTTTGCCCGCCGTCATCCCGGCCTGCCCGTCGTCATCGACCATGGGGCAAAACCGCGGATCGCCACGGGACACTATCGCGACTGGCGACATGCCATGCTGCGGCTCTGCGAGCTCGACAATGTCTGCTGCAAGCTTTCCGGCCTGTTGACCGAGGCTGGCGCACAGAAGCCTGAGGCGCTGCGGCCCTATATCGAGACGATCCTCGAACTGTTCGGGAGCAAGCGGGTGATCTGGGGCAGCGACTGGCCGGTGGTCAATCTGGCCGGCAGTTATGCGGGATGGATCGAACAGTGCCGTGAGATCGTACCGAAGGTGGATCATGAGGCCGTGTTCGGCGGCAACGCCCGGCGCTTCTATCGATTGTGAGGAAATGAGATGCAGAGAATGGGGATGGTGATCGGCCTCGCACCGGAAAAGGTCGAGGAATACAAGGCGCTGCATGCCGCCGTATGGCCGGAGATCCTTGATCTCATATCGCGCTGCAATATCTCCAACTACTCGATATTCCTGCGCGAGCCGGAGAACCTGCTGTTCGGCTATTGGGAGTATCACGGCACTGATTTCGCTGCAGATATGGCCAAAATGGCAGCAAGCGAGAAGAACCAGGAATGGTGGTCGTACTGTATTCCCTGCCAAAGGCCTTTCGCAACGCGAAAGGATGGGGAATGGTGGGCATCGATGGATGAGGTGTTCCATCTGGACTGAAAGGGAGAAGAGATGACAGGTAAGCTAGGAGGCAAGGTGGTCGTGGTGACTGCCGCCGGTCAGGGAATAGGGCGGGCCAGCGCATTGGCCTATGCCGCTGCCGGTGCCAAGGTCTGGGCGACCGATATCAACGAGGAAGCACTGGCGACGCTGAACGGCGAAGCCGGGATCGAAACGGCGAAGCTGGACGTGCTGGACAGCGCGTCCGTGACGGCATTCTTCGAGCGCATCGGCGCAGTCGACGTGCTGTTCAACTGCGCGGGCGTCGTGCATGGTGGCTCTGTGCTGGAAATGTCTGACAAGGATCTGGATTTCGCTTTCGATCTCAACGTCCGCGCCATGGTGCGCACGATCAAGGCGGTGCTGCCGGGCATGCTGGAGCGCGGCGACGGCGCGATCATCAACATGGCTTCGATCGCATCGAGCTCCAAGGGCGTGCCGAACCGCTGCGCCTATGGCACGACCAAGGCTGCCGTGATCGGGCTGACCAAGGCGGTTGCCGCCGATTATGTGACGCGCGGCATCCGTTGCAACGCCATCTGCCCCGGAACGGTTGAAAGCCCGTCGCTGGAACAGCGTATGCGCGCTCAAGGGAATTACGAAGAGGCACGTGCCGCCTTCATCGCCCGCCAGCCGATGGGACGTCTCGGCAGCCCGGAAGAAATCGCGGAACTGGCGGTCTATCTCGCCGGCGCCACCTACACGACCGGTCAGGCTGTCGGCATTGACGGCGGCTGGTCCATCTGAACCATTTTGAAAAGCGAAGTTTGAACTGAAAGGACTATTCGATGAAATTCCTGCGTTATGGCGCACCCGGCGCTGAAAAGCCCGCAATTGTTGATGCCGACGGCAAGATCCGCGATCTTTCCGCCCATGTTTCCGATCTTTCGGGCGCGGCGCTTGCTCCCGATGCGCTGGCGAATCTCGGCGCGATCGATGCGAAGAGCCTGCCGCTGGTCGAAGGCGACCCGCGTCTCGGCCCCTGCGTTGCAGGTACCGGAAAGTTCATCTGCATCGGGCTCAACTATTCCGACCATGCCGCCGAAACCGGCGCGACCGTGCCGCCGGAACCGATCATCTTCATGAAGGCATCGTCGGCGATCGTCGGCCCGAATGACGACGTCGTCATCCCGCGCGGTTCGGAGAAGACCGACTGGGAAGTCGAGCTTGGCGTGGTGATCGGCAAGACCGCCAAATACGTCTCCGAAGCCGATGCGCTGGATTATGTCGCCGGTTATTGCGTCACCAACGACGTCTCCGAGCGCGCCTTCCAGACCGAGCGTTCCGGCCAGTGGACCAAGGGCAAGTCCTGCGACACGTTCGGTCCGCTCGGCCCCTGGCTGGTGACCAAGGATGAGGTTTCGGACCCGCAGGATCTCGGCATGTGGCTTACGGTGAACGGCGAGAAGATGCAGGACGGTTCGTCGAAGACCATGGTCTATGGCGTTGCCTTCCTGGTGTCCTACCTGTCGCAGTTTATGTCGCTGCATCCGGGCGATGTCATTTCCACCGGCACGCCTCCGGGCGTCGGCATGGGCCTGAAGCCGCCGCGTTACCTCAAGGCCGGCGATGTTGTCGAACTGGGCATCGAAGGCCTCGGCAGCCAGAAGCAGAGCTTCGTCGCCGATATCTAATACAACTGATCGGCGCGCCGGTTTGGAGGCTGGCGCGCCGATTTCATGAGAATTTAGCCGGCAGAGGAGGCCGCAATGACCCGCATCACCAATCTTCGTGTTTTCGACCTGCGCTTCCCGACTTCGGCAAGCCTTGACGGGTCCGATGCGATGAACCCCGATCCGGATTATTCGGCGGCCTATGTCATTCTCGAAACCGAAAAGGATGGTGTCGAGGGCCATGGTCTAACCTTCACCATCGGCCGCGGCAACGACATCGTCTGCATGGCGATCGAAGCGATGCGCCATCTGGTGATCGGCAAAGATCTGTCGGAGATGCGCGCCAGCCCGGGCAAGTTCTGGCGGCACCTGACCGGAGACAGCCAGCTGCGCTGGATCGGCCCGGACAAAGGCGCGATGCATCTGGCGACGGGTGCCGTCGTCAACGCGTTCTGGGATGCGCTTGCCAAGGAAGCGGGCATGCCGGTGTGGAAATTCGTCGCCACCATGTCGCCGGAAGAGATCGCCGATATCGTCGACTACCGGTATCTCACCGATGCGCTGACGCGTGACGAGGCGATCGACATCCTGCGCAAGGCGGAGGAAGGCAAGGCGGAGCGGATCGCCATCCTCGAGAAGGAAGGTTATGCCTGCTACACCACCTCGGCCGGCTGGCTCGGTTATCCCGACGACAAGCTGCGGCGACTGGCGCAGGAGGCCGTCGACGCCGGATTCAGCCATGTGAAGATGAAGGTCGGACGTGATCTGGAAGACGATATCCGCAGGCTGACCATTTGCCGCGAGGTGATCGGCCCAGATCGCTACATGATGATCGATGCCAACCAGGTCTGGGATGTTGATCAGGCAATCAACTGGGTGAAAGCTCTCGCCTTCGCAAAGCCTTTCTTCATCGAGGAGCCGACAAGCCCGGACGATGTGGCGGGTCACAGAAAGATCCGCGAAGCGATCGCGCCGGTAAAGGTGGCGACCGGTGAAATGTGCCAGAACCGCATCATGTTCAAGCAGTTCATCGCCGAGGGCGCGATCGATATCGTGCAGATCGATGCCTGCCGCATGGGCGGGCTGAACGAGGTGCTGGCGGTGCTGCTGATGGCGGCCAAATTCGGCAAAGCGGTGTGGCCGCATGCCGGTGGCGTCGGCCTTTGCGAATATGTCCAGCATCTTTCGATGATCGACTACATCGCCGTTTCGGGCACGAAAGAGGGCCGCGTGATCGAATATGTCGACCATCTGCATGAACATTTCATCGATCCCTGCATGATCAACGACGCGGCCTATATGCCGCCGTCACGGGCCGGCTTTTCGATCGAGATGAAGCCTCAGTCGATCGAGGCCTATCAGTTTGGGCGGCCCAAGGCGGCGTGATCGGGCACGAAAGTCGAGATATGAAAAGGCGCCTTACGGCGCTTTTTCTATGAGAGCAGAGATATCAGATCTCTAGAATGGCCTTGATCACACTGGCTTCCGGTTTCGACCATTCGGAAAAGAGCTTTACCGCATCGGCCAGCGGTGCCCGGTGAGTGTTCAGCGCGCGGGTCGGGACCTTGCCGGCTTCGATCTGGCGGACCACTTCGGCAAAATCGTCCGGCTGGGCGTTGCGGCTGGCGATCAGCGTTGCCTCGCGCTTGTGGAATTCCGGATCGGAGAAGGTGATGTCCTGGCGGACAACTGAGAGCAGCACGTAGCGCGCGCCATGGGCGAGGAAATTGAAGCCGCGCTGCATGGGGATGGCATTGCCGGTGGCGTCGATGACGACGTCGTACCATTCGCCGCCGGTCTGCTTTTCAGCTGTCTGCTCCGCGTCGGCATCGGCAAAGATCGTCTCGTCGGCGCCGAGTTTTTCTACGGCGAAGGCGAGCCGGTCTTCGCGCGTATCCATGACGGTGACATGTGCGCCGCGGGCCTTGGCGAAAATGATCGCCGACATGCCGATCGGGCCGGAGCCGGTGACGAGCACGCGGTCTTCGGCTGTGATGCCGCCGCGTTTGACCCCATGCGCGCCGATGGCGAGGAACTCGATCATCGCGGCATCTTCGAGCGGGATATTGCCGGTCGGGATGACGTTTTCTTCCGGCACGCAGAGATATTCGGCCATGCCGCCGTCGCTATGGACGCCGAGCACGGAAATGTTGCGGCAGGCATTGCTGATGCCGCGGCGGCAAGCCTGGCAGGAGCCGCAGGAGAGATAGGGAACGATATAGACAGGTTCGCCTGCCCTGAGCCTGCTGCCGGCCGGGGCTTCCGCGACGGTGCCGGAGAGTTCGTGACCCATGACCCGCGGATATTCGAGGAAAGGATGCTTGCCGGCAAAGATGTGAAAATCGGTGCCGCAGATGCCGACATGGCGGATGCGGACCTTGACCTCGCCTTCGCCGCGTACCGGTTCGGGACGGTCTTCCATCGCGAGGCGGCCGGGCTCGCTACAGACGAGCGCCTTCATGGTGAACTCCTGGGGTGATTTTCGCGTACCGTGTCGAGCCGGATCGGTGTCAGAGCCATTTCGCTACCTCGGCATTGACCAGATCGCGCCATGGGCGGGACTGGGCGAGTTGCGGTGGGAAAAGTCCTTCTATGGCGACGAAGCTTGCCGTGTAATCCTGCGCGTCCGCAGATTGGGCGGCTGCCAGAAGCTCTTCGCGGCGCGGATCGTTGCAGTCCCTGAAGCGGATGAGCGCGGCGATCCACAGGCCGACGACGCGGGCAAAGCTTGCGCCCTCCGATCCGTTGGAAAGTGCATCCATCGTCGGTGAAAAGATGCGCTGCGGCAGTTTCTGGCTGCAGTCCATGGCAATCTGGATGTTACGATGCGCAATCGCGCGGTTGCTGAAACGCTCGATCAGCTGGTCCATGTAATGGTCGAGATCGATGCCGGGGACCGGATCGAGCGTTGCCGCGGCGGCGCGCATATGCTCGCGTGTCATCGCCACGAATTCCGGCACGGCCATCACGTCGCGCACGCATTCCAGACCTTTCAGAAGACCGAGATGGGCGATCATCGTGTGCGATCCGTTGAGCAGCCGGAGCTTCATCTTCTCGTATGGTTCTACATTCTTGACGAACAGCGCACCGCCGGCCTCCCATGCCGGACGGCCGGAAACGAATTCGTCCTCGATCACCCATTGCATGAAGGGCTCGGTGTCGAGAGCGAGTGCATCGTCCACGCCAAGCAGGCTTTTGGCGCGGGTGCGGGTGTCGTCGGTTGCGGCGGGTACGATGCGGTCGACCATGGAGGAGGGGAAGGTCACTTCCTCCTCGATCCATTTCGCCAGTTGCGGATCGCGGCGCTCAGCCATGTCCAGAACCAGTCTGCGGACGACCTTGCCGTTTGAAGGAAGGTTGTCGCAGCAGAGAATGGTGAACGGGCGCATGCCCTTGTCGCGGCGGGAGGCGAGGCCGGCGACGAGATAGCCGATCGCGCCGACCGGGGCGTCGATATTGGCGAGATCATTGGCGACGGCGGGATGTGTCTCGTCGAGGCAGCCGGTGATCGGATGCAGGCCATAGGCCTTTTCCGAGACGGTCAGGGTGACGACATGGATGAAGGGGCTGGCGAGATAGGTGAGCGCGCGCTCCCGGTCGGTTGCGGCGCAGAGCCAGTCGACGGTGGCACCGACGACCTCGCTCGTATCGCCGTCGCTATCGCGCACGGTGATCGAATAGAGACCATCCTGCTTGGCCAGCGCATCGACCGGATCAGGGGAGCGCAGGTTGACTGCGACGATCCCCCAGGGGCCGAACTCGCTCTGCAGCGCGCGCTGAGTATAGACGCACTGATGCGCGCGGTGGAAAGCGCCGAGGCCGAAATGCAGGATGCCGGGGCGCAGATCGGAACGGTCGTATCCGGGCTGCGTGACGCCGGCGGGAAGCTGCGTTTCGGAGGAGAGATGGTTGGTCATCTGCCGATCCCGAACTGGCTGTGGCTCAAGGCACGTTCGATGCCGCGCAGTTCCGCCAGTCCTTTCAGGCGGCCGATGGCCGGATAGCCGGGCTGAGCGCCGCGGGCGAGATCGTCGAGGATTTCCTGGCCGTGGTCGGGGCGCATCGGGATCTGGTGGTCCTCGCGGCCCTCCGCCTTGCGGCGCTTCTCTTCGGTCAGGAGCGCGGCGATGACTGAAACCATGTCGGTGCCGCCTTCCAGATGTTCGTCCTCGAAGAAGGAGCAGGGCAGTGTGTCTTCGTCGCGGGTGACGTTGCGTAAGTGGACGAAGTGGATGCGGTCGGCAAAGCGGGTGGCGATCTCAGCCAGATCGTTATCCGCGCGCGCGCCGAGCGAGCCGGAGCAAAGCGTCACGCCATTGGCACGGCTGTCCACCGGACGCAGCATATGAGCGTAGTCGTCGCCAGTCGAAAGAATGCGCGGCAGGCCGAGCAGAGGCCACGGCGGATCATCCGGATGGGCGCAGATGTTGATGCCGACGCGTTCGGCGATCGGGGTCACTTCCGAGAGGAAATCGACCAGATGCGACTGCAGCTTTTTTGCGTCTATGCCCTGATAGGTTCGCAGTTTTTCCTGCAGCTGGTCGAGCGTGTAGCCATCGGCCGAGCCGGGCAGGCCGGCGCCGATATTCTTGCCGAGCGCGGTGATGCGGGCATCATCGAACGAGGCGAAGCGTTTGGCAGCCTCCTCCTGCAGCCGCTCGGGATAGTCCCGCGCTGCGCCCGGACGTTTCAGGATGTGGATGTCGAAGGCGACGAAATCGGTGAGATCGAAACGCATCGCCTTTGCACCGTGTCTGGTTTCCCAGCGCAGGTCGGTGCGGGTCCAGTCGAGAACCGGCATGAAATTGTAGCAGACGGTCTTGATGCCGGAGGCGGAGAGGCGGCGCAGGCTCTCCTGCCAGTTCGCCACATGCTCGCGCCAGTCGCCGGTCTGGGTCTTGATCTCTTCGGAGACGGGAACGCTTTCCACCACATCCCAGAACAGCCCGCCGTCGCGGATCGCCTGATGGCGTTTTTCGATCTCATCCACCGGCCAGACCGCGCCGGTCGGGATGTGATGCAGGGCGCTGACGATGCCCTCGGCACCTGCCTGGGCGGCATCCCTTACCGTGACCTTGTCGACCGGTCCGAACCATCGCCATGTATGTCTCATCTGTCAGTCCTTTGGTTTAGTTAAGCGCAATCTGCACCTTGCAGGCGGCGGTGCGGTCACCGGCCTGAAGGAAGGCATCGAGCGCCTCGTCGATCGGGAATGTGTGGGAGAGGATCGGGCGAACATCGATTGCGCGGCTGCCGATCAGTTCGACGGCGCGGGCGAATTCCTCGTGGAACCGTTGCGAACCGCGCCAGACGATTTCCTTGCCGACCAGCATGTTGACCGGAACGGACAATTCGCCGGTGACGCCGACCTGCACGATCATGCCGCGCGGCCTGACGCTCTGAAGGGCCGAGACGAGAGCCGGGCCGGCAGCCGAGCATTCGAACACGACATCGAATGTGCCCTTATCCTTCTGGTAAGGCGCAAGCGCATCGGGTTTTGAAACGTTGATGGTCTCGTCTGCGCCCATTGCCGGGCCACGCGACAGGGCTGCGTCGGCAAGATCGGTGACGGTGATCCTGTCTGCGCCGGCATGGCGGGCGGCTGCGCCCACGAGCAGGCCGATCGGGCCGGCGCCGGTGACGAGCACGTTTTTACCGGCGAGGT
>DLSX01000093.1 GCA_002500765.1 Neorhizobium sp. UBA7851 | reverse complement strand
CGTATCCGCAACCGTTGCGAAGTCACCGGTCGCCCGCGCGCTTTCTATCGCAAGCTCAAGATGTCGCGTATCGCGCTTCGTGAGCTCGGCAACCTCGGCAAGGTGCCGGGTATTGTTAAGTCGAGCTGGTAAGGAGATCGTTCGATGACCATGACTGATCCCTTGGGCGATATGCTCACCCGTATCCGCAACGGCGCTTCCCGCCGCAAGAACTCCGTCACGACGCCGGCTTCGCGCCTGCGCGCTCGTGTTCTGGACGTTCTGCAGGCTGAAGGCTACATCCGCGGCTACACCCAGACCGACTTCGGTAACGGCAAGTCCGAGATCGAAATCGAACTGAAGTACTACGAAGGCGCATCCGTGATCCGTGAGATCGGCCGCGTTTCCAAGCCGGGCCGCCGAGTTTATGTCTCGGTTAAGTCCATTCCGCAGGTCGCGAACGGCCTCGGCATCACCATCCTTTCGACCCCGAAGGGCGTGATGGCCGATCACCAGGCTCGCGAACAGAACGTAGGCGGCGAGGTTCTTTGCTCGGTCTTCTAAGACTGGGCAAGGATCTCCATAACGGACAGACAGGATAACAAAATGTCTCGTATCGGTAAGAAGCCCGTTCCGGTTCCTGCAGGCGTGACGGCTTCGGTCGAAGGCCAGAAGATCACCGCGAAGGGCCCGAAGGGCGAACTTCACTTCGTCGCTAATGACGAAGTCAAGGTTGAGCTGAATGACAACGCTGTTTCGGTGACCCCGGTCAACGATTCCAAGGATGCTCGTTCCAAGTGGGGCATGTCCCGCACGATGGTCGAGAACATCTTCAAGGGCGTTAAGGACGGTTACGAGCGCAAGCTCGAAATCAACGGCGTCGGTTACCGCGCAGCCATGCAGGGCAAGAACCTGCAGCTGGCACTCGGCTTCTCGCACGACGTAGTCTACGAAGCCCCTGAGGGCATCACCATTGCCGTGCCGAAGCCGACGGAAATCATCGTCTCCGGCATCAACAAGCAGCAGGTCGGTCAGGTTGCCGCGGAAATCCGCGAATACCGTGGTCCCGAGCCCTACAAGGGCAAAGGCGTCAAGTACGCCGAGGAACGGATCGTCCGCAAGGAAGGCAAGAAGAAGTAAGGACGAGCGATCATGGCTACCAGAAAAGAAGCACTCACCAAGCGTGCGAGCCGTGTTCGCCGCCAGATCAAGAAGGTCGCAAACGGCCGTCCGCGTCTGTCGGTTCACCGCTCGTCCAAGAACATCTACGTACAGGTCATCGACGATGTGGCCGGCCGCACGCTTGCAGCCGCTTCCACGCTCGACGCCGACCTGCGCAAGTCGCTGAAGACCGGCGCGGACGTTGCAGCAGCCGCTGCCGTCGGCAAGCTGGTTGCAGAGCGCGCCTCCAAGGCCGGCGTGACGGAAGTCGTGTTCGACCGTGGCGCCTTCATCTACCACGGCCGCATCAAGGCACTTGCTGAAGCTGCCCGCGAAGGCGGTCTGAGCTTCTAATAAATTTTCGCCCGGTCTTCCTCAAAAAGGGGAGGCCGGGCGAAATGCGGTTTCTCCGCACCACCCGGTTTTGGCCGGGTTATCTTTAACCTGCCGTTCTACCCGCAAAAGAAAAAGGACAAGGACAATGGCACAGGAAAGAAAGGGCCGCGACGATCGTCAGGCCCGTGAAGAGCGCGATAGCGAATTCGTCGACAAGCTGGTCGCGATCAACCGCGTCGCCAAGGTCGTCAAGGGCGGCCGTCGTTTCGGTTTTGCTGCTCTCGTCGTCGTCGGCGACCAGAAGGGCCGCGTTGGCTTCGGTCATGGCAAGGCACGCGAAGTGCCGGAAGCCATCCGCAAGGCAACTGAGTCCGCCAAGCGCGACCTGATCTTCGTACCGCTGCGCGACGGCCGTACGCTGCATCACGACGTTCATGGCCGTCACGGCGCCGGCAAGGTTCTGCTGCGCTCCGCCAAGGCTGGTACCGGTATCATCGCCGGTGGCCCGATGCGTGCAGTTTTCGAAACCCTCGGCATGCACGACGTCGTTGCAAAGTCGACCGGTTCGTCGAACCCGTACAACATGATTCGTGCGACGTTTGACGCCCTCAAGCACCAGGTGCATCCGAAGGACATCGCAGCACAGCGCGGCATGAAATATGCTACGCTTCAGGCTCGCCGTGCCGCTTCCGGCAATGCTTCTGAAGAATAAGAGGAGTCTGACCCATGGCTAAGGCTACGAAGAAGACTGAAGCAAAGACGATCACGGTCGAGCAGATCGGTTCGCCTATTCGCCGTCCGGCTATCCAGCGCGCAACGCTGGTCGGTCTGGGCCTCAACAAGATGCACCGGGTTCGCACGCTGGAAGATACGCCTTCCGTTCGTGGCATGATCCGGGCCGTCCAGCATCTCGTCCGCGTCGTCGACGAGAAGTGAGGGTTTGATCATGAAACTGAATGAGATCAAGGACAACGAAGGTTCGTCCAAGGACCGTATCCGCGTCGGTCGCGGTATCGGTTCCGGCAAGGGCAAGACCGGTGGTCGCGGCGTCAAGGGTCAGAAGGCCCGTTCCGGCGTTGCCATCAACGGCTTCGAAGGCGGTCAGATGCCAATCTACCGTCGCCTGCCGAAGCGCGGCTTTAACAACATCTTCGCTTCTGACTACGTCACCGTTTCGGTTGGCCGTATCCAGACCGCGATCGATGCTGGCAAGCTCGACGCCAAGGCAACGGTTGATGCAGCGGCTCTCAAGGCTGCCGGCGTCATCCGTCGCGAAAAGGACGGCGTTCGCGTTCTGTCCGATGGCGAACTGAAGGCAAAGCTGACGATCGAAGTTGCCGGTGCCTCCAAGGCTGCCGTCGAAAAGATCGAAAAGGCTGGCGGTTCCATCAAGCTGCTCGCTGTTGCGGAAACTGCCGCAGAGTAAAACGTTTAAAATCGCCCGGTGTGTGCTTCACACCGGGCGATTTTATGTCCATATGTGAGCCTCACGATTTGGCGGCCCCGATGGGCGCCGATCACATGAAAACAGGGTGAGGCACCCGATTGCTCCCGCAATCTCCGCGCCCGGTTTTTTGAACCAGAATTTGCGACCGCTTTCCTGAGCAGGCATTTTGCGCCTGGGGAAAGTGATCGGGCGGAGAAACGCATGGCGTCTGCAGCGGAACAACTTGCCTCTAATCTCAATTTTTCGACCTTCGCCAAGGCAGAGGATCTCAAGAAGCGGCTGTGGTTTACCCTCGCTGCTCTCCTCGTCTACCGTCTCGGCACGCATATCCCGCTTCCGGGCCTGAACCCTGAAGCTTATGCGCAGGCCTTCCGCGGCCAGGCTGGCGGTATTCTCGGCCTCTTCAACATGTTTGCCGGCGGCGCTGTCGAGCGCATGGCGATCTTCGCGCTCGGCATCATGCCTTACATTTCCGCGTCGATCATCGTGCAGTTGATGACCTCGGTCGTTCCGTCGCTCGAAGCCCTGAAGAAGGAAGGCGAAGCCGGTCGCAAGATCATCAACCAGTACACCCGCTACGGCACGGTGATTCTCGGTACGCTTCAGGCTTACGGCATTGCTGCCGGCCTCGAGAGCGGGCAGGGCATCGTCAACGATCCCGGCATGTTCTTCCGTCTTTCTACGGTCGTGACGCTTCTCGGCGGCACCATGTTCCTGATGTGGCTGGGTGAGCAGATCACCTCGCGCGGCATCGGTAACGGTATCTCGCTCATCATCTTTGCAGGTATTGCTGCCGGTCTCCCGTCTGCTCTGGCGGGCACGCTGGAACTCGGTCGTACCGGCGCTCTGTCGACCGGCCTGATTCTCCTGGTCATTCTCGTCGCGATCTTCGTCATCGGCCTGATCGTCTTCGTCGAGCGCGCCCAGCGTCGTCTTCTGATCCAGTATCCGAAGCGCCAGGTCGGCAACCGCATGTTCCAGGGCGATACCTCGCACCTGCCGCTCAAGCTCAACACGTCCGGTGTTATTCCGGCGATCTTCGCCTCGTCGCTGCTCTTGCTTCCTGCAACGGCTGCCGGCTTCGCAGGCAATTCCGACCTGCCTGCATGGGCAACCGCTGCCATTGCTGCCCTCGGCCATGGCCAGCCGCTGTTCATGCTGCTCTACGGCTTTCTGATCGCCTTCTTTGCCTTCTTCTACACGGCCATCGTCTTCAATCCGAAGGACACGGCCGACAACCTGAAGAAACACGGTGGTTTCATTCCGGGCATCCGTCCGGGTGAGCGGACCGCCGAATATATTGACTATGTACTGACCCGCATCACAGTTATCGGTGCGATCTACCTCGTCTTCGTCTGCATCCTGCCAGAGTTTCTGATCGCCCGCACGGGCGTACCATTAGCCCTTGGTGGTACTTCGCTTTTGATTGTTGTCAGTGTAACCCTCGATACGGTTGCACAGATCCAGGGACATCTCATTGCGCAGCAGTATGAGGGTCTGATCAAAAAGTCGAAGCTGCGCGGAGGAAAGAGGGGACGATGAGACTTATATTCTTGGGGCCACCCGGCGCCGGTAAGGGTACGCAGGCAAAGCTGCTGACTGAAAAATACGGCATTCCGCAGCTTTCCACGGGTGACATGCTTCGTGCTGCCAAGGAAGCAGGAACCGAGATCGGCCTGAAGGCGAAAGCCGTGATGGACGCCGGCCAGCTGGTTTCCGACGATATCGTCAATGCCATCGTTGCCGAGCGTATCGATCTTGACGACTGTTCGAATGGTTTCATCCTGGATGGTTATCCGCGCACCGTGCCCCAGGCCATCGCGCTGGAAAAGATGCTTCAGGACAAGGGATGCCCTCTGGATGCGGTCATTGAACTGAAGGTGGACGAGGGGGCCCTGATGGGCCGAATCGAAAACCGCGTGGCCGAAACCATTGCCGCTGGCGGCAAGGTTCGCGCCGACGATATGCCGGAAGCTTTCAAGAAGCGTCTGGTCGAATATCGGGAAAAGACTGCACCGCTCTCGGCTCACTACGAATCGACCGGTCAGTTGAAGACGATTGACGGCATGGCTGACGTGAAGGCCGTAACCGCCGAAATCGAAAAGACCCTGTCGGCTCTTTGAGCTGTCACAGGTCTGTTAAAGAATCTCGGGCTCGGCGGTTGCAATTAAGCGCTGATTCCGTTAAACACCGCGCCAACTCGCGACAGGTTTGAGCGATTGGCGCGGATTTCCGCAAGGATATCCGGGGCTGGTCGTTTTGAGCTGTCTCGTTTGGTGTTGTTGAACTGGTGGCCTTGATCAGGCTGCTATCATGGAAGGTACCGCTTGCCGGATGGCAACCGGAACGAAGGAGAATAGACGTGGCACGTATCGCTGGCGTCAACATCCCGACTGCGAAGCGCGTTGTTATCGCGCTGACCTACATTCACGGGATCGGCCCGAAATTTGCGCAGGAAATCATGGACAAGGTCGGTCTTCCGGCCGAAAAGCGCGTCCATCAGCTGACGGACTCTGAAATCCTTCAGATCCGCGAAACCATCGACCGCGACTACGCTGTCGAAGGCGATCTTCGTCGCGAAACCGCGATGAACATCAAGCGCCTCATGGACCTCGGTTGCTACCGTGGCCTGCGTCACCGTCGTGGCCTTCCGGTCCGCGGTCAGCGCACCCACACCAACGCTCGTACCCGCAAGGGTCCGGCCAAGGCAATCGCCGGTAAGAAGAAGTAATCTAGAGGCGTTAGCCAATAGGCAGTGGAGGTCAGCTCTGTTGCCTGCTGCCTAAGTCTTACTGCCTCTCAAGGTGGAGCCGCTGGAACTACGGCGGTGCAGAGATCAACGAAAGGGATAAAATGGCCAAGGAAGCCACCCGCGTTCGTCGTCGCGAACGCAAGAATATCACGTCGGGCGTTGCCCACGTCAATTCTACCTTCAACAACACCATGATCACCATCACCGACGCGCAGGGCAATGCTATTGCTTGGTCGTCCGCCGGTGCAAAGGGCTTCAAGGGTTCGCGTAAGTCGACCCCGTTTGCCGCTCAGATCGCCGCTGAAGACTGCGCCAAGAAGGCTCAGGAACATGGCATGAAGTCGCTCGAAGTTGAAGTTTGCGGTCCGGGTTCGGGTCGTGAATCTGCTCTTCGCGCTCTCCAGGCCGCAGGTTTCATGATCACTTCCATCCGCGACGTCACGCCGATCCCGCACAACGGCTGCCGCCCGCGCAAGAAGCGCCGCGTCTAATGGACGTATTGGGGTTCGCTTATTCAAGCGAGCGCCATCTGAACTCGGGGTTAGCCGCTTTGTCTCCCGCAGGAGCCGAGGCGGCTTTCACCGTATCGCCGGAAGGTTACTTTCGGTGTTCCTCGTGCTCGGTTGCCACGATTGGATGGTGGCAACGAACGGAAGGTATAGGTCATGATCCAGAAGAACTGGCAGGAACTGATTAAGCCGAACAAGGTGGAGTTCACCTCGTCCGGTCGCACCAAGGCAACCCTGGTTGCCGAACCTCTCGAGCGCGGCTTCGGCCTGACGCTTGGCAACGCGCTGCGTCGCGTTCTCTTGTCGTCGCTTCGCGGCGCTGCCGTCACGGCAGTCCAGATCGACGGCGTTCTGCACGAGTTCTCCTCCATCCCGGGCGTCCGGGAAGATGTGACGGACATCGTACTGAACATCAAGGAAATCGCCATCAAGATGGACGGCGATGATCCGAAGCGCATGGTCGTGCGCAAGCAGGGCCCGGGCTCTGTCACCGCCGGAGACATCCAGACGGTTGGCGACATCGAGATCCTGAACCCCGACCACGTGATCTGCACGCTGGACGACGGCGCCGAGATCCGCATGGAATTCACGGTCAACAACGGCAAGGGTTACGTCCCGGCCGAGCGTAACCGTGCAGAGGATGCACCGATCGGTCTCATTCCGGTCGACAGCCTCTACTCGCCGGTCAAGAAAGTGTCCTACAAGGTGGAAAACACCCGCGAAGGCCAGGTTCTCGACTACGACAAGCTGACCATGACCATCGAAACCGATGGTTCGGTCACGGGTGAAGACGCCGTAGCCTTCGCCGCCCGCATTCTTCAGGACCAGCTGTCGGTCTTCGTCAACTTCGACGAGCCGCAGAAGGAACAGGAAGAAGAGTCCGTCACTGAACTCGCGTTCAACCCGGCACTCCTCAAGAAGGTCGACGAACTGGAACTCTCCGTCCGTTCGGCCAACTGCCTGAAGAACGACAACATCGTTTATATCGGCGACCTCATCCAGAAGACCGAGGCGGAAATGCTGCGCACTCCGAATTTCGGTCGCAAGTCGCTGAACGAGATTAAGGAAGTTCTGGCATCCATGGGCCTCCATCTTGGTATGGAAGTTCCTGCATGGCCGCCGGAAAACATCGAAGATCTCGCTAAGCGTTACGAAGACCAATACTAACTAATCATACTGCAGGCGAATGCCTGCAAGTGAAGGAGACCAGATATGCGCCACGCAAAAGCCGGCCGTAAGCTTAACCGCACCGCAAGCCACCGCAAGGCCATGTTCACCAACATGGCTGCCTCGCTCATCACCCATGAGCAGATCGTAACCACCCTGCCGAAGGCGAAGGAAATTCGCCCGATCGTCGAGAAGCTCGTCACTCTCGGCAAGCGCGGCGATCTGCACGCTCGTCGTCAGGCGATCTCGCAGGTTCAGGACCAGGACGCCGTTCGCAAGCTGTTCGACGTCATCGCTTCCCGTTACGCAACCCGCAACGGCGGCTACCTGCGTATCATGAAGGCTGGCTACCGTCAGGGCGACAACGCTCCCATGGCCGTCATCGAGTTCGTTGAACGCGACGTCACTGCCAAGGGCGCAGCCGACAAGGCTCGCGTTGCTGCTGAAGCAGAAGCTGCTGAAGCCGCTTGATATCGATCTTTGATCGATAGGATTTAAAAGCCGGGTGGAAACACCCGGCTTTTTCATTTGGGACAATACGAGAAGCGGGAAGCAGATGTTGGCGGTACGGTTGAGAAGACTCGTGGCTGCCGTCGCTGTCATCGTCGCGGGACTTGTGCTTCGTGGCTTCGGCTACGAAATCGGCCTGCCTTTCAATGTCGTGAAATATGGTGGCTCAATTCTCTGGGGCTCAATGGTCTTCCTGCTGATCGCAGCTGCGATGGGACGCCGTAGCTTGGTTGCCATGGCAACCTTTGCCATCGTCGTCGCGGTAGCCGTCGAATTCTCCCGGCTGTACCAGACGCCATGGCTGGATGAGTTTCGCCTGACCCTTGCCGGAAGGCTGCTGCTCGGCCGGGTATTCTCTCTCTGGAATATTCTTGCCTATGCCGCGGGCATCGGATTGGCCATGGCCATCGGGATCCGGCTGCGTTTTCTTGACAGGAATCAATGATGGAACGCAAGGGCGGCATAAAGTCGAAACGGATCAACCATTGGGGTTGTGAGGGACGACGATGGCATACACACCCGTATTCGAGAATGAACGTAAAGACTTGATCATTCCTGCGCTCGGCGGCTTTTATGAAAAGGTTGCACAGC
Source organism: Neorhizobium sp. UBA7851 (assembly GCA_002500765.1). Lineage (GTDB taxonomy): Bacteria > Pseudomonadota > Alphaproteobacteria > Rhizobiales > Rhizobiaceae > Neorhizobium. The sequence continues at coordinate 7,485 of DLSX01000093.1, read as the reverse complement.
CGATGGCGTGGAGCATTTTCCGGTTGGCAATCGGCGGCATGCTGCTTCTGGAAGGCTGGCCGAAGCTTATGGCTCCCTTCGCCCAGATAGGCTTCGTCGAGAATCTCGGCTTCTATCCCGGCTGGCTCTGGTCGCCTGCACTGGCGCTTCTTCAGGTGGTCGGCGGTATTCTGATCGCACTTGGGCTTTTCACCCGCCCTGCCGCACTTGCCAATGGTGTCATGCTGGCCGTCACGCTCTGGTATCACTTCGCCTATCCTTACGGAGACGCGGTCCTGACCCAGGCGGGCATCGATGCCCTGAAGGCCGGAAGCGACTATTTCACCCCGACTGGCGTGGCGCGTCTTGCCGATGGCGGTGCGAAATTCCTGCATCAGGTGCAGGGGAAAGCCGAGCAGAACTCGCTCTTCTGGACCGGCGGTGCCTTCCTCTTCGCAGCCTTTGGCGGTGGCTACCTGTCGCTGGACCGGCTGCTGTTCAGGAAGCGGTTCTAGGCACACGATTGCAGGAAGGGCCGGGGCCATTGGCGCCGGCCTTTTTGCATTTGAGGCATTGGCTCACTCGGGAACGTGGATCTGCCGCTTGATATGTTTCAGGTGGGCTACAATCGTGAAGGTCATGATCACAAGCAGCGACCAGGAGCTCCACTTTCCGATATGCACGGCCGACCAGGCGCCGAGCTGATTGGGATAGCTCCATATGCCGAAGAAGGTGGAAATATTTTCCGCCAGCCAGATGAAGAAGCCTATCAGCACGAAGGCGAGAAGCAGCGGCATTTTCCGATCGCGATCATAGGGTCTGAAGGTGACGGTCGTTCGGGCGTAGAGCCCGAGCGCACAGGCGGCGATATACCAGCGATAATCGCCGATGAAATGGTGGGTGAAGAAATTCGCGTAGATCGCAAGCGCCACCAGGGTCGCCATCCAGTAGCTCGGATGGTGGGTGATGCGCAAATCGAATAGCCGCCACGCCTGGATGATGTAGCTGCCGACGGCGGCATACATGAAGCCGGAAAACAGCGGCACGCCGAGAACCTTCGTATAGGCGAAATCCGGATAGGACCATGACTGAATGCTGCCCGAGGTCTTGAACACTTCCAGCGCAAAACCGACGATATGAAACAGGCCGATTGCCTTGGCCTCATCCCAGGTTTCCAGCCTGCTCCAGATCATGAAGAACTGGATCGCAAGCGCAATGACGAGCAGCACGTCGTAACGCGGCAGGCCCAGCAGTCCGGCTTTGGGCACCAGAAAGATCGAGACGAAGAAAAACCCGGCAAACAGGCAGGCCCGCGCCTCCTTGATGCCGAAATAAAGGAACTCGATCACGAAGCGCACAAACCCGCGCAATTCGCCCCAGGGGCGCAGATCGCAGAGATAGACATCCAGAACCGAAAGTCGCCCGCCGCTTGCCGCCGTGTCTGTCGTCGTCATCTATCTGTCCCCGATCTCGCGCCGGGAATGGAGACTTTGATTTTGGCACTGTCAAGACAAGAGGAACACAAGTGCGAGGGATAAATGGTGGACGCAATGACCTCGGGCTTTATGATAGCCGGAAATGATCGGCAGGGAGGGCCTGATATCATGACCGACAAAACCACGCCCAGATCCACACAGCCGAAACTCCTGTCCGGCGGCAATCCGCAGATCGCCAAGGGATATGGTGACGAACCCGTCCAGGCCTATATCGCCGCCATGCCGGGGTGGAAGAGCGATGTCGGACGAAGGCTGGATGATCTTGTCATGCGCACAGCGCCGGGTGTCGCCAAGGCGGTGAAGTGGAACACGCCGCTTTACGGTATCGAAGGGCAGGGCTGGTTTCTCGGCGTCCACTGCTTCAACAGATATGTGAAGCTGACCTTCTTCCGCGGAGCGTCGCTGGAACCTGTCCCGCCTGAGAGCTCGAAAACGGCAGAAACGCGCTATTTCCACATCCATGAAACCGACGCATGGAACGAGGCGCAACTCAGTTCCTGGATCAGGCAGGCGAGCCTGCTGCCGGGTGAAAAATTGTAGGATGCGATCATGACGGACGATGCGGATGGAAAGACGGCGGAAGCCGCTGCGCTGATAGACCAACGGATCGCCGAACTCGGTGATTGGCGTGGAAAGATGCTCGCGCATGTTCGGTCGCTCATCCACAAGGCCATTCCCGATGTGGTCGAGACCTGGAAATGGCGCGGCGTGCCTGTCTGGGAGAACCAGGGCATTATCTGTACCGGCGAAACCTACAAGGCGGTCGTCAAGCTGACCTTCGCCAAAGGCGCTTCGCTTGAGGATCCGACAAGGCTCTTCAGCGCGAGCCTTGAGGGCAATGCGCGCCGGGCTATAGATCTGCACGAAGGTGAGGGCATGGACGAGGAGGCCTTCATCGCATTGATACGTGCTGCAGCGGCGCTCAATGCATCCAAGGCGAAGGCGAAAAGCCGCTCCTGAATTGCAGATGCCGCGCTGGCGTTCGTCGCTTCACCGCGTTACCCATTACCATCCAATAGCATCGAAAGGCGCAGACATGTCGGAAGCAAAAGTGGCGATCGTAACGGCGGGTGGCAGCGGCATGGGCGCGGCTTCGGCAAGGAAGCTCGCGGCAGACGGTTTCAAAGTCGCCATCCTCTCGTCCTCCGGCAAGGGCGAGGCTCTGGCCGGCGAGCTCGGCGGCATCGGCATCACCGGCTCCAACCAGTCGAACGACGATATCAAGCGACTGGTCGATACGGTCATGGACGCATGGGGGCGGATCGATGTGCTGGTCAACAGCGCCGGCCACGGCCCCCGCGCACAGATCATCGAGATTACCGACGAGCAGTGGCATACGGGCCTCGACGTGTATCTGATGAACGTCATCCGCCCGGTCCGCTTCGTTGCGCCGATCATGCAGGCGCAGAAGGTCGGTTCGATCGTCAATATCTCCACCGCCTGGGCCTTCGAGCCCTCGGCCATGTTCCCGACCTCTGCCGTGTTCCGCGCCGGTCTCTCTTCCTACACGAAGATTTTTGCCGATGCCTATGCCGTCGATAATGTGCGGATGAACAATGTCCTGCCGGGTTGGATCGACAGCCTGCCGGCAACCGACGAACGGCGTGAAGGCGTGCCGATGAAGCGTTACGGCACGAGCGACGAAATCGCCGCGACCGTGGCCTTCCTTGCCTCGGAAGGTGCCGGTTACATTACAGGCCAGAATCTTAAGGTCGATGGCGGCCTGACGCGCTCCGTCTGAATGTGTCGCTTGGCAGTGACGTCAGCGCGCAACCCGCGCCGGCTGGCGTCCGCGCTTCCAGTTGAGCAGAGGCCGGCGGATCAGGCGGTAGAAAAGCAGAAGCCCGATCAGCGCGATATGGACGAATGGTCCCATCGTTACCGATTTGACCGCCAGTACGTAGTGGATCGCACCGCCGATCGCGATTAGGTAGATCAGCTTGTGCAGCCTCGTCCAGCCTTGCCCGAGCTTGCGGATCGACCAGTTGTTGGATGTCACCGCAAGCGGAATGAGGAATATCAGTGCCGCAAACCCGATCGTGATATAGGGCCGCCGCGCAATATCGCCGCCGACCGCTCCGAAATTGAGCTGCAGATCGAGCAGCAGATAAACGGAGAAATGCATCAGCACGTAATAGAAGGCGAGCAGCCCCAGCGCCCGCCGGTATCTTATCCAGTTGATGCCCAGAAGGTCGCGAAGCGGCGTGACGACGAGTGTCGCGATGATCAGGCGCAACGCCCAGATGCCGAGAAGGTGCTCGAATTCCTTGACGGGATTGAAGCCGAGCCCGCCGGTTGCCGCCTGATAGAAATACCAGGCTGCCGGACAGAGCCCGACGACATAAAGCACCCATATGCTGGCGGCGTGATAACGCCGTGGCAGGGCAGGGATGGCAACCGACAGGGAAGTCATGCTCAATAATTCGCCTTCAGGTCCATTCCGCTATAGAGGCTGGCGACCTCATTGCCATAACCGTTGAACGGCAGCGTATCGACGCGCTTTGTGCCGAAGAAACCACCTTCGCCGATCCGCTGTTCCGTCGCCTGGCTCCAGCGTGGATGATCGACCGCCGGATTGACGTTGGAATAGAAACCGTATTCCCGCGCGTTGGAGTTTTTCCAGGTCGTCTGCGGCTGCTCTTCCACCAGCTTGATCTTGACGATCGACTTGATGCTCTTGAAGCCGTATTTCCAGGGCACGACCAGCCGGATCGGCGCGCCGTTCTGGTTCGGCAACGTTTCGCCATAAAGGCCGACGGCAAGAATAGTCAGCGGATGACGCGCCTCGTCCATCCTGAGGCCCTCGATATAAGGCCAGGGCAGGGGCTGGAAGAGGCCGCCCTGACCGGGCATTTCCTCCGGCCGCACCACCGTTTCGAAGGCGACATATTTGGCGCTGCCGAGCGGCTCGACCTGATCTAGGATCGCCGAAAGCGGGAAGCCGATCCACGGAATCACCATCGACCAGCCCTCGACGCAGCGCATCCGGTAGGTCCGGTCCTCGAGCTTCATCTTCAGGATTTCATCCAGGCCGAATTCCTTCGGCTTGCCGACCATGCCCTCGACCTTGACCGACCAGGGCGTTGTCTTGAATGCGCCGGAATTTTGCGCCGGATCTTCCTTGTTCACCCCGAATTCGTAGAAATTGTTATAGCTCGTCACCGCCTCTTTCGGCGTCAGCTTTTCATTGAGCTTGTAGGGGCCGGGGGAGGCGGTCAGGGGGGCAGCCCAGGCCTCACCGCCTGCCGCAAGGCCGATACCTGCGGCAGCAGCGCCGATAAAGCTCCGGCGGGAGAGAAAGATGTCCTTCGGCGTGATGTCGGAAGACGGAATATGCGGCGGACGATAGGCGGGCATGGGATGTCTCCTCGGGCGCAATGCCTTTCTTCACTCTATACGTAATCCCAAAGTGTTCGGTTTCACAGACGCCGGAATTCTCCTTCGAACCACGTTTGCGTGAGAAAAACTGCATCTTCATACCTCGTCCATCTTGGAACCGGCATCGGCGATTCTCATTTGTAGCTGGAAACGGTGATGGAGAATGAAGGATAGTGACGAAGACCTGGGATGCCGCCAGCGAGCGGTTCGTCAAGGACGATCTGGATCATGTCGAAAGACTGCGCCGCCTGCGGCGTCTGCATGGCATCGCCCGGCTTATGGATACCGCGATCCGCATTCCGGGCACCGGCATCCGCTTCGGAGCCGATTCGGTCTTCGGTCTCATTCCTCTCGTGGGTGATGCTGGCGGTGCGCTGGTCGGCCTCTATATCGTCAACGAAGCGCGCCGCTTGGGCGTGCCGCCCAACAAGCTCGTCCAGATGCTGGGGAATGTCGCCGTGGATGGAGTGGTCGGCAGTGTGCCTGTTGCGGGTGATCTGTTCGACCTGTTCTTCAAGTCTCACCGACGTAATCTCGATATCATTCTCCAGCATTTCGACGTGGATGCAGGGGAATTAAGGCGCAAGAAGTAGCTCTAGAAGGCCTTTGGCAGACCTGCCTGTTTTAGTGTTTCGTTGGCAGTGTGCCGAGATTTTACCCCATGATCGACCGTAAAATAACGCTTGGTGATCGGACTGTACCAAATTTCGTGATCGCCTTTTCCCGGTCGGTGATAAGTACAACCCGCCTTCTCAAGCAATTCTTTCAGTAGTCTAAGGTAGGATGCCATGATCACGCAGCGTGCGGATTGGAAACGCGAGATAGCTGCTCAGACATGATGTAGAAAGGGATTTCCTTCAAAGGTGAGGAGATCCCGTTCAACTCGATCAAGTCCGCCAGCGCGGCCTTCACTTTGGGTTCCAGCGCTTCGATCGTGTCCGCCTCGACGGCAAGGCCATTTATGTCATTGCTGGTCGCCACCCAAATATTTGCTTCATCGTCCCATGTGGCATGCACGACGATCGACAGGATTGGTGCCATTATGATCTCCCTTAAGTCGCGCGGAACTATAGCGAGACTTACCTGGTTGCACAATTTTACGAGAATGAATAGAAGAGATGCGAACCGTACCGTACCGTACTGATTTGCCGATAACCGGCAGTGACAGCGATGAGCGGTTGGTTTAGGAGAATTCCAATATAGGGCTTTTGTGTCTCCGCCGAGGAGCGGATAGACTATGGGCCTGATCGAGTGAGGAAAGACCCATGCCTGTTTATCGTTCCAGAACCACCACCCACGGCCGCAACATGGCTGGCGCGCGCGGCCTTTGGCGCGCCACCGGCATGAAGGACGGCGATTTCGGCAAGCCGATCATTGCCGTGGTCAACTCGTTCACGCAGTTCGTTCCCGGTCACGTTCACCTGAAGGACCTCGGCCAACTGGTCGCCCGCGAGATCGAGGCTGCCGGTGGTGTCGCCAAGGAATTTAACACGATCGCCGTCGACGATGGCATCGCCATGGGCCATGACGGCATGCTCTATTCGCTGCCGTCGCGCGAAATCATTGCCGACTCGGTCGAATACATGGTCAACGCCCACTGCGCCGACGCCATGGTCTGCATTTCGAACTGCGACAAGATCACCCCGGGCATGCTGATGGCCGCGATGCGCCTGAACATCCCCGTGGTGTTCGTCTCGGGCGGCCCGATGGAAGCGGGCAAGGTGGTCAAGGTGGTCAACAACGACCGCAAGGTGATCAAGCTGGATCTGGTCGACGCCATGATCAAGGCTGGCGACAGCACGGTGTCCGATGCCGACGTTGCCGAGATCGAACGCTCGGCCTGCCCGACCTGCGGCTCCTGCTCGGGCATGTTCACCGCGAACTCGATGAACTGCCTCACCGAGGCGCTGGGCCTGTCGCTGCCGGGCAACGGCTCGACGCTCGCCACCCATTCGGACCGCAAGCGCCTCTTCGTCGAGGCCGGCCACCTGATCGTCGATATCACCCGCCGTTATTACGAACAGGGTGACGAAAGCGTTCTGCCGCGCAATATCGCCACCAAGCAGGCTTTCGAGAACGCCATGTCGCTCGATATCGCCATGGGCGGCTCGACCAACACGGTCCTGCATATCCTCGCCGCCGCCTATGAAGGCGGCATTGATTTCGGCATGGAAGACATCGATCGTCTGTCGCGCAAGGTGCCGTGCCTGTCCAAGGTAGCGCCTGCCAAGCAGGACGTTCACATGGAAGATGTACACCGCGCCGGCGGCATTATGCGTATTCTGGGCGAACTCGATCGTGGCGGCCTGATCAACCGTGATTGCTCCACGGTTCATGAGCCGACGCTTGGCGATGCCATCGACCGCTGGGACATCACCCGCACCAATTCGGAAACTGTCCGCGAATTCTTTAAGGCCGCTCCCGGCGGCGTTCCCACCCAGGTTGCCTTCTCCCAGTCCTCGCGCTGGGATGATCTGGATGCCGACGGCGAAAAGGGTGTCATCCGCTCGGTGGAACATCCGTTCTCCAAGGATGGCGGCCTTGCCGTCCTCTACGGCAACATCGCGCTCGACGGCTGCATAGTGAAGACCGCAGGCGTCGACGAATCGATCCTGAAATTCACCGGCCCGGC
>DLSX01000130.1:653-86684 GCA_002500765.1 Neorhizobium sp. UBA7851 | reverse complement strand
GGGCGGATGCGCGGGGTAAAAACATCGGTGGAGAAAGAACGGTTGCGTCGAGCATCTCAGGCGGCCGAGGCAGGGTTGGAAGCCATGGCGCAGGCGATCCGGCCTGGTGTGGCCTTGCCGGCGCTATCGGCCGCATGGAAGGCAGGTGCGCAGGCCGCCGCCGCCAAGGGCGGCTTCTCGCTCAGCGGGCATTGGGACTACATTTCGGCCGGCGCGGATCTTGCCGACATGGCGGCCGTCGTGGCGCCGGGCGACCTCATCAAGGCAGATGTCGGCACGCTCGTGGACGGCTATTCCTCGGACGGCGCAAGAACCTATACATTTGGTCGTCCGTCTGCGCTTGCATTGGATGTCTTCAAGGCGCTCGAGACGGCATTTCACGCCGGACTGGAACATATCCGGCCCGGTAATTCTTTCGGATCTGTCCATGCTGCCATGCTTCAGTCGATGCGCAAGGACGGCTTTTCTGAATATTATCGCGGCCATTTCGGTCACGCGGTTGGCGGCAGCGTCGGCATCGAGGAATGGCCGTTCTTTTCCACCGATAACCAGGAAATCATCGAGCCGAACATGGTTGTGGCGCTGGAGGCGCCATTCTATGGCCAGGGGCTTGGCGCGTTGATGATCGAGGACCAGTTTCTTGTGACTGTCGATGGTGCGGAATGTATGAACCGCTTGTCGCGCGGGCTAATCGACGTATCCCTTTAGGCGCTGAAGCCGAGGCTTTTCGAGGCCGTCTGACCGGCGTCCAGAAGCATTCGGACATAGGTGGACTTGCGCGCAGGATCGAAACGGAACAGCGGGAAGGAAATGCTGATCGCTGCGATTGATTTTCCAAGATGATCACGGATCGGCACTGCCATGCAGCGTACGCCCACCTCGCTTTCCTCCAATTCCTCGGAATAACCGTCCTCGCGGATACGGATCAGTTGCTCGCGCAATGTCTCCACATCGGTGATCGTTTTCGGCGCCAGCTTTTCGAATGTCATCTTGGACAGGCGCTCGGAAATCTCCGTTTCATCACGAAAGGCCAGAAGTGCCTTGCCGAGCGACGTACTATGCAGCGGGTTGCGCTTGCCGAGCGGCGAATTCATCGAGAGGCTATAGGCGCTGTCGTATTTGTGGATATAGGCAACGCGCTGTTCCCGGTCGTCCATCACGCCGAGGTTGATGGATTCGCCGGTTTCGCGAGAGAGTATGCCCATCGCCCGGTCGGCAACCTGCAGCAACTGTGTCTGGCCGCGTAATGTGCGCGCGCCCAGCCCGAACAGTTTTAGGGTCAGCCGGTATTTTTCGGTCTCTTCCTCCTGCTCGGCATAACCGAGATCGACCATGGTCTGAAGCAATCGGTGTGTGGTGGCCTTGGAGGTCATGGCTCGCTGGGCAATGTCGCCAAGGCTGGAGCGGCCTTCCTCCGCCAGTGTCTCAAGCACCGAGAAGACTTTCAGAACCGCAGCGACATTATCGGATTTGTTGCGCGAATTGTCGGACATTAATGGCTCCAAAAAAGTAGAACTGTATTCTGAAAATTTTGTCGCAGGTTGTCAAGGTGCGTCAAAGATTGAGGAAATTCCCGAAAAACGCAGCGTTATTGCGGTTTGAAAGGTTTAGTACGATAAATCTTGAGCACCCATTGCATTTCATTTTTTTGTATGCTTCCTTCATTTTCAGAATGAAATCGCGTTCCGATTTCTCGCTTGGGCAGGAGGCCCGGCGATACTGGAGGGAAATTGCTTTGACGATGCATGCGCTTCTGCGGCACAAGGAATTCGTGGCGCCCCGGCAAGATGTCGTGGGCCTGATCCGGCGTCTTGCCGACAATCTCGTTGCCATAGAAGACAAGACGGGCGAGTTCCTGCTGCGCCTGGAAGACGGTCGGGTGATCGACACCAAGGGTTGGGCTGGTTGGGAATGGACCCACGGTATCGGCCTCTACGGTCTTTTCAATTATTGGCAGCTCACGGGCGACCAGAAGGCAATCGATATCATCACGTCATGGTTCGAAGCTCGCCTTGCAGAAGGCACGCCGACCAAGAACGTCAACACAGTCTGCCCCTTCCTGACGCTTGCCTGCCTTTATGAGCTCAATCCCAATCCGGCCTGGAAACCATATCTGGAAGCATGGGCGGAATGGGTGATGCACGAAATGCCACGCACGAGCGAAGGCGGCATTCAGCATATCGTGTATAATAACGTCAATCATCAGCAGATGTGGGATGACACGCTGATGATGAGCGTCATGCCGCTCGCCAAGATCGGCCTACTGCTCGATCGTCCGGAATATGTCGAAGAGGCCAAATACCAGTTCCTCATCCATACCCAGTATCTTGCCGACCGCAAGACGGGCCTGTGGTTCCATGGATGGACCTTCGAGGACAACCACAATTTTGCCGAAGCGCTGTGGGCGCGGGGCAACTCCTGGATCACCATCGCCATTCCGGAATTTCTCGATCTTCTCGACCTGCCGGAAGGCGATGCTTTCCGGCGTCACCTGATCTCGACCCTGAAGCGTCAGGCGGAAGCGCTGGCGGAATACCAGTCCTCATCCGGCCTCTGGCATACACTGATCAACGACCCGCAGAGCTATGTGGAATCTTCTGCGGCTGCGGGCTTCGGTTACGGTCTGATGAAGGCCGTGCGCAAGCGTTACCTCGGGCCGGAATATTTGCCGATCGCGGAGCGTGCGGTGAAGGGTGTGATTGGCCATATCGATGCGGCCGGTGAATTGCAGAACACGTCCTTCGGCACGGCGATGGGGTCTGATCTCGATTATTACCGCCAGATCAAGCTGACGGCGATGCCGTACGGACAGGCAATGGCAGTTCTCTGCCTGTCGGAATATTTGCGTTCCTACATTTGATATCCCTTCCGGTTCTGCCGGGCATTTTATGACTTTGTGATACGTCCGGCGTTCGCGCCGGGCCGATGAAAGCTGTCCTTTTTAGGAGGAGGAAAGCATGCATTCGCAATCCGTTTCCGAAATCACGTTAGCCTATATCGGCGGCGGCTCATTGAATTGGGCCCAGGTGCTGATGGCCGATCTTGTGCATGATCGCACGGTCGCCGGCAAAATCCGTTTGTTCGACCTTAACCTTGAGGCAGCGCAGCGCAATGCTGCTATCGGCAACCGCCTCTCTGAAGCTCATGGGCTTTCGATCCGATACACCGCCAGCGATACGATCGCCTCGGCGCTGTCCGGTGCCGATTTTGTCGTCGTTTCCATCCTGCCGGGTTCGTTCGACGATATGGCCAACGACCTTCAGCTGCCTGAATCCGAAGGCATTCTGCAGGCGGTTGGCGATACGGTTGGGCCGGGCGGCCTGATCCGCGCCATGCGGGCGATCCCGGCCATGGCTGAAATCGCGGAAGCCATCCGCACATACGCGCCGAAAGCCTATGTCTGCAATCTCACCAATCCGATGTCGGTGTTGACGGGCGCGCTTTACGCTGCCTTCCCTGACATCAAGGCCTGGGGCGAATGCCATGAGGTCACCAAGCTGCGTCACATCATTGCCTGGCTTGCCAACCGTGCCGAAGGCGCCATCCGCTATAGTTTCAAGGATGTGCAGGTCAACGTTCTCGGCATCAACCATTTCACATGGGTCGACCGTGCCTTTGTCGGTGGGCGTGACTGGTTGCCGGATTATTTGAGCTTCGCGGCGGAAAATCGTGAAAAGGGCTGGCGGGCAAAACCGCTCGATCCGGCCGACGAGTTCCAGCGTTATTTTGAAGACATCAACCGCGTCAAATTCGATCTTGCCTGCCGGTTTGGCATTGCTGCCGCAGCCGGCGACCGCCATCTCGCAGAATTCCTGCCGTCAAGCTGGTATCTCGACCGATCTGCCGAATGGGGCTTCGGCCTGACCCCGATAGACTGGCGTCGTCGTGACCAGGCGAAACGCCGGGAAGAAGCGCGTGCCGCCGAAGCCGCCAACGAAGTGCCGCCGCTGCGCGCCGTTTCGGAAGAGGCTCTCGTCGCGCAGATCCGTGCGCTCACCCGTGGCGAGACGCTCGTCGTCAACGCAAACATGCCCAATACCGGGCAGATGGAAGGTTTCTCGCCGGGCACGATCGTCGAGACCAGTGTCCTGTTCTCCGGCCATGGTGTCCGCCCTGTCCATGCCGGCCGTTTGCCGGCGGCCGTCGAGGCACTGGTAAAGCCGCATGCAGACCGTCAGAACGCTGTGCTGAAGGCAGTGCTTGCCGGTGACGGTGCCACACTGGAAGGCCTGTTCCTCTCCGACCCGCTGATCATGCCATTGGGGCAGGACCGCGCTGCGAAGCTGTTCCGCGCCATGGTTACTGCGACTGCCGGACGCCTGCCTGACACCTTAAGGAGGCTCTCGGCATGAGTGGTGACAGTCGCCTTCTCGGCTTCTGGTACGTTCTTCCGTACCTGATCGGCCTTCTGGTCTTCACGGCCATTCCGTTTCTCGGCTCTCTCTACCTGTCGTTTACCGACTACCGGCTGATGAATGGTGTAGATTTTGTGGGCTTGCAAAACTACGTCGATATCCTGACGAGCGACCGCACGTTCACCCGCTCGTTCAAGGTGACGATGCTGTTTGTGGCGCTGACCGTGCCGCTGAAGCTGGCGTTCGCGCTCTTTATCGCCAGTATCCTCAACTCCAAGCTCAAGGGCATCGGCCTTTTCCGCACCGCCTATTACGTGCCTTCCATTCTCGGGGGCTCGATTGCTGTCGCGGTTCTGTGGCGCTACATGTTTGCCGATGTCGGCATGATCAACATGCTTCTGACCGGACTGGGTTTCAACACCATCAACTGGTTCGGCAATCCCGGCACGGCGCTGTTCACCATCACGATCCTCCGCCTGTGGCAGTTCGGATCGGCTATGGTGATCTTCCTGGCTGCGCTTCAGTCGATCGACAAGTCGCTTTACGAGGCGGCGGCCATCGATGGTGCAAAACCGTGGAGGGCTTTCTTCGCTGTTACCCTGCCGCTTCTGACGCCGGTGATCTTCTTCAACCTGATCATGCAGATGGTTCAGGCCTTCCAGGAGTTCAACGGACCTTATGTCATCACTGGCGGCGGCCCGCTGAAATCCACCTATCTGCTGCCGCTGTACATCTATGAAATGGCCTTCAAGAAATTCGACATGGGCTATGCCTCTGCCATCGCCTGGGTGCTGTTCGCAGTCATCATGGTGCTGACACTGATCGCATTCTGGTCGTCGAAATACTGGGTCTATTACGCCGGCGACAAGAGGAGCTGATCATGAGTGACAGTATCATTCACTCCGACGAGAAAATTCTGGAAGAGGCTGAAAGGTATCTCGCCGCGCAAAAGCGCCGGCAGACCATCACGCTGACTATCCGCTATACCATTCTGACGGTCGTTGGCCTCATCATGCTCTATCCGCTGTTCTGGCTGATCGGCGCGAGCTTCATGACCAATGAGGAAATCTTTGGCAGCGCCGGTTTCCTGCCGGCCAACCCGGTGATGGACGGTTATATCGAAGGCTGGCAGACCTCGACGCCCTACACGTTCGGCCGCTTCTTCTGGAACACTTTTCTGATCATCGCGCCGAAGACGATCTGCACGGTGATTTCCTGCACGGTGGTTGCCTACGGGTTTGCCCGGTTCGACTTTCCCGGCAAGAAGATCCTGTTTGCCGCCGTGATCGGCACGCTGCTTCTGCCCAATGTCGTTACCCGCATCCCCCAATATATGCTCTTCAACGAACTCGGCTGGCTCGACAGCTACCTGCCGCTCTGGGTGCCGTCAGCTTTTGCCGGAGATGCCTTCTTCGTCTTCCTGCTGCTGCAGTTCCTGCGTTCCATTCCGCGTGACATGGAAGAAGCAGCGCGCGTCGATGGCGCCACCAGTTTCCAGGCGCTGATCTATGTAGTCGTGCCCATGCTGGTGCCCGCCATGATTTCGGTAGGACTGTTCCAGTTCATGTGGACCATGGACGATTTTCTCGGTCCGTTGATCTACATCTCCTCGGTTGAAAAGTTTCCTGTTTCACTGGCTCTCAAACTGTCGATCGACACGGCTGAATCGTTCGAGTGGAACCGCATCCTTGCCATGTCGGTGCTGACGCTTCTGCCGTCGTTGCTGGTGTTCTTCATGTCTCAGAAATACTTCGTCGAAGGCATCTCTGCCGGTGGCGTAAAGGGTTAATCCAATGGCACAATTGACTATCCGTAACCTGGAAAAGGTCTATAGCGGCACCCTTAAGGCGCTTCACGGCATCAATCTCGAAGTCAAGGACGGGGAATTCATGGTGCTGGTCGGCCCGTCCGGCTGCGCCAAGTCGACGACGCTGCGCATGATTGCCGGTCTGGAAACGGTGTCCGGCGGTCACATCACCATCGGCGACAAGGTGGTCAACAACCTGCCGCCGGGCGATCGTGGCATCGCCATGGTGTTCCAGAACTACGCTCTCTATCCGCATATGAAGGTCCGCAAGAACCTTTCTTTCGGCCTGAAGCTGGCCGGTGAGAAAAAGGAAGAGATTGCCCGCCGTGTGCAGGAAGTTGCGGAAGTCCTGGAGATCGAACCGCTGCTCGACCGCTTGCCGAAGCAGCTCTCCGGCGGCCAGGCCCAACGTGTCGCTCTCGGTCGCGCGCTGATCAAGAAGCCGGAAGTGTTCCTTTTCGACGAGCCGCTTTCCAACCTCGACGCCAAGTTGCGTGCATCAATGCGTGTGCGCATCACCGACCTGCATCGCCGCCTCAAGGAGCAGGGCCAGTCCTCAACGGTCGTTTACGTGACCCACGACCAGGTCGAGGCAATGACCATGGGCGACCGTATCTGCGTCATGAAGGATGGCCGCATCATGCAGGTGGCGGATCCCGAAACGCTATATGCCAAGCCCGCCAATGCCTTCGTCGCAGGCTTCATCGGCATGCCGGAAATGAACCTGGTCGATGCCACACTCAGCCGTGGTGAGAGCGGACCGGTCGTTACCTTCGGTGACCAGTCCATCCGTTTCGGTGAGAACCTCGCTGGACGTCTGGAAGCTGGTACCGATGGCGATGTCACCTTCGGCGTGCGTCCGCAGCATTTCCGGCTGGCCGCACCCGGCGAAGATGCGCTGACGGCAAAGGTTATCAAGGCCGATTTCCTTGGCCATGAAGTCGATGTGCATATCCTGATCGGCGGCCAGCGTTTCACGGTGGTTCTGCCCGTCGAGGATTTCCGCAAGGCCAAATCCGACGGGGCCATCCGCATTCGCCCGGAAGAGGAACGGGTCTTCATCTTCGACCGCAAAAGCGGTCTGAACGTCAGCCTAGCCTAAAGGGCGCAGCCGGCGAATATGTCACCGATGCAAACTTTCAGGAGGAGTAGAGCATCATGAACAAAAAATCGATATTGGCAGCATTATCTCTGACATTGGCCGCATCCGTGGTCTCGACGAGCTTCGCTTCGGCGGCGGACCTTCGCATGTCGTGGTGGGGTGGCGATGGCCGCCATACCGTGACCCAGAAGGCTTTGGAATATTGCACCACCAAAACCGGCCACAAAGTGAAGGCCGAGTTCGCCGGCTTCGAGGGTTACCTCGAAAAACTGACGACACAGATGGCCGGCAGCACTGAAGCCGACATCGTTCAGGTCGACTGGCCGTGGCTCTTCCAGTTCTCCAAGAATGGTACCGGGTTCGCCGATCTCAAGCAGTTGGCCGGCGATCTTGACCTTACCCAATGGAACGACAGCCAGTTGGCGCCTGCTATGATCGACGGCAAGCTGAACGGCGTGCCCGTCTCCGTCACCGGCGCCACCTATTATTTCAATGATGAAATCTACAAGAAGGCCGGCCTTGAGACGCCAAAAAGCTGGGATGATCTTGCCGCTGCCGCCAAGAAAATGAACCCGGATGGCGTTTATCCCTTCGATAGCACCCGCGTGATCCTGATGCTGATGGTCGAGGCCTTCGCGGCGCAGATCTCCGGCCAGGAATTCGTCAAGCCCGGCACCAATGAACTGGCCTGGACGGCGGAAGATATCGCCGGTGCATTGAAGCACTATCAGTGGATGGTCGACAACGGTATCGTTCGGTCCGCCAAGGATGCCGCTGGTGTCGGCAATATCGAGATCTTTGACGATCCGGCCTGGGTAACCGGCAGGATCGGCGGCACCTATTTCTGGGATTCGACCTATTCGAAATATGACGATCCGCTGACGGTTGGGAAGCTGGTGCCGGCGGCGCCGCTGAAGATCGACGGAGCCAAGTCCGATGGCGTCTACAAGAAACCATCCATGGTCTTCTCGATCTCCAGGCATTCGAAAGATCCGAAAGCCGCAGCTCAGGTCGTCAATTGCCTGCTGAACGACAAGGATGCCATTCTCATCCTCGGCGATAGCCGCGGTATCCCTGCTTCCGCAATAGGCCAGAAAACGTTGGAAGAGGCTGGCAAGCTGACCCCTGAACGCATTAATGGTGCAAAGATCGTTGCAGAATCCACCGGCCCGGTCATGTCGCCTCTGATCGAGCATCCAACGGTGCAGGAACTGTTCAAGGACGTCATCGAACAGTTTGCCTACGGCCAGCTGACAGCCGACGAAGCCGGTCAGGAAATCGTCGATGGACTGACGAGAGCGCTCCGCCGCCTTTGATCACTGCAATGGCCTATGTCGAAAGGCATGGGCCATTTTCGTTTTTGCGGCAGTTCAGCCCGAGGTCCTGATGCCGGCATTGCCAGCCACATACCGGGTCCATATTGGCGGCTAATCCGAAGGATGCGGGACGCTTCAGCTTTTGCTTCGCTTCAAATGCTCGTCCAGCCGCGGCAGAATTTCGACGAAATTGCACGGCATATGGCGGTAGTCGAGCTGCGCCTTCAATATCCCGTCCCAGGCATCCTTGCAGGCGCCTGGTGAGCCGGGAATGACAAAGATATAGGTGGCATTGAGCACTCCGCCTGTGGCGCGGGACTGGATCGTCGATGTGCCGATCTTGTCATATGAAATCCGGTGAAAGACTTCCGAAAACCCGTCCATCCGCTTTTCAAACAGTGGCTCCAACGCCTCCGGCGTCACATCGCGGCCGGTAAATCCTGTGCCGCCGGTGGTAATGACGACATCTATTTCGGGGTTGAGCGTAAAAGCCGTCACATGCCCGGCGATCTTTTCGCGGTCGTCGGTGACGATGGCGCGTGCTTTCAGCATATGGCCCGCTGCCTCGATACGGTCGACAAGCGTCTGGCCGGACTTGTCATTCTCGAGCGTCCGAGTATCGGAGACGGTCAGGACGGCAATGCCGAGCGGGATGAAAACGCGTGTCTCGTCGATCCCGATCATATATCTTCTCCGATCGTCTGTCCGGCGACGAAATACCAATCCGGCTGTTTGCGCTGAAGGCTGGTTGCGGCCCGTCGCGCTTCGTCGAGTGTTCCGAACAGGCCGAAGCATGTCGCACCGGAGCCGGACATGCGGGTCAGCCAGGCACCCTCGGCGGCTATCAGGTCGGAAAGCTCGGCGATCTGAGTGACGATCGATCGTGCCGGCGGCTCAAGATCGTTGCGCAAGGCGGCCAGATCGGCACGCCAGTCTCCGGTAAGTGGCGGAATGGGCAGATTGTTCTTCTGTGTCAGTCGTCGAAAGATATCCGGGGTCGAAACGCCGTGAAGCGGATTGCCGAGCACGATCGCAAAGGAAGGCATGGTATCGAGCAAGGTAATGTCCTCACCGATACCTCTTGCCGCAAGCGGCCGGCTTTTCAGGCACATCGGCACGTCGGCGCCGAGTGAAAGGGCAAGAGCGGAAATTCCCGTCTTGTCGAGCGGAGCTTCCCACAGTCGCGCAAGACCGCGCAAGGTCGCCGCCGCATCGGCCGAGCCGCCGCCGATGCCCGAGGCGATCGGCAGGTTTTTCTGGAGATGGATGGCAACCGGCGGAGCCGCCACGCCGCGTGCTTCAAGCGCAGTGCGCAGAAGATCACGCGCCTTCAGAACGAGGTTCTGTTGAGCCGTCTCGTCATTGTTCGACAGGCCGCCGCCAAACCGGCCGGAAATCGAGAAGACATCCTGTTCGGCGTGCGCAAAACCTAGCCTGTCTCCGGCAGGGCAAGTCGCGTGGCCGTCGCCCGAAGCCGGATCGGCGGTGAAAGTGACGATACTGTCGAGCAGGTGATATCCATCAGCGCGCTGGCCGACGGCATGCAGCGCCAGATTGATCTTCGCCGGGGCGAATTCGGTAAGTGCGAATTCGCAAAGGCCCGCGTCTGCGGCGGGCCTTTGCATAACGAACTGGGTGTCGAGCATCAGGACTTCTTGTCAGGCGTTGCCGGCGCTGGGGCGGGTTGAGCCGGTGTTTCCGTCTGGTTGCGCACCGTGTTGGTGGCATTCGGATCGAGCGCCGGCAGGCCGTTCTCGATCTTCTCCTTTACCTGCTCGCGATTGACGTCTTCGCCTTCCGAAACAAGCGTCCGGTTCCACTGGTAGACGGCTTCAAGCTTGCGCCCAACGCGCCAATAGGCGTCTCCAAGATGGTCGTTGATCGTGGCATCGCCAGCGCGCAGCTGGATCGCCTTTTCGAGTTCCGTCACGGCATCGTCGAAACGACCCAGGCGGTAATAGGCCCAGCCGAGCGAATCGACGATGTAGCCATCATCGGGGCGGGCATCGACGGCCGCCTGAATCATCTTCAGGCCTTCGTCCAGGTTGAGATTCATGTCGACCAGAGAATAACCGAGATAGTTCAGAACCTGCGCCTGGTTGGGGTTCAGCTCCAGTGCCTTGCGGAAATTCGGTTCGGCCTTCGGCCAGTCCTTCAGGCGCTCATAGGCGATGCCGCGCTGGAAAAACACCGACCAGTCACCCTGCCGCGGTACGGGGCCGATCACTTCGACGGCCTTGTCGTAATTCTCAGCCATGACCTTGTAGTCCTTGGCTTCAGAAAGGACACTGCCATAAGCAATATAGCTGCGGATGTCGGCCGGATCGGAAGCGATCAGTTCCTTGAGGTGCTGCTTGGCCTCTTCCAGCTTGCCGGTATCGGAAAGCGTGATGCCGAGTTGCAGCTCAGAAATCCGCCGCATCGGCGAATCTTCCGGAACCTGCTCATAAAAGGCGATGGCCCGTTGCGGCTGCTCCAGCTTTTCGGCAATGCCACCGAGCATGATCAGCGTGTCGGCGCTCTTGTCGTCGAGCGCGTGCGAGATCTGAAGATAGAGCGCCACCATGTCTTCGGCACCCTGGCGGTTCAGTGCGCCGCCGATGGAAAAGAGCACGCCCGCGGCACCTTCAGCAGCGGTGGTGATCTGCTGGACAGGCTTCTCATCCTTTTCGATGCTCTGGCGAAGCGCCTTGAGCGGTGCGTAATTGGAGATCATGCCGTCGCCGACAGAAATCGCATCGAGCGCCTTCTGCTTGTTGCCGGCCGATGCTTCGAGCCGTGCAAGCGCCATGACGGCACGCATGAACGTATCCGGCGCGGTCGCGACCGCGTCGTTATTGGTTACCGCCTTATTGAGGTACTGGCGGGCGGTCTGAATGTCGCCGGTGACGATCGCCATTGCGCCGAGGTGATAGTCGGTGAAGACCTTAAACCAGGCCGGTCCCTTGAGGCCGCTGATTGATGTGATTGCTCTCTTGCCCTTGCCTGCACCAACATCCGCCCAGCCGGCCAGAAGAAGATGCGTCAGTCGGTCGAGGTCGTTCGGTCCTTCATAGGCGAGAATTTTCTTGGCGCTGTCGTATTTGCCGGTGCGCAACGCTTCCAGTCCGCGCACGATCTTTGTCACGCGCTCAACGGCAGCGTCGCCTTTCAGCGCTTCGGCTTCCTTCAAACCATCGGCAAAATCACCGTTCAGAAGAAGCGAGATCATCAGCCGTTCGCGGATTTCGAGATTGGCAGGTTCGAAATCGAGTGCCTTGCGATAGAGCGCGATCGCTGTCGTATAGTCGTGATCTACATCGGCTGTGCGGGCTGCGAGGAACGCGCCGGCAAACGACTTCACGTCGCGAGCTTCGAACGTCACGGCCTTCTCTTCGGCTGGCTTGGCTTCCGGTGTGGCGGCACCCGCCACGGAACCAAAAACCAGGCACGCCGCGAGCGCGACGCTGGAAAGCAGGAGATGACGGGATGTCTGCCGCATTGACGGGCCTTTCATGAAAGCTGGCGTGTCGGCGACGCGTCGCCGCAGGAGTGCGCCGAATGATTCATAACAGAATGGCTTTTTTGAAGCAGGTCCGCAAGGAAATCTCGGTTATCCACGTTCGCCTGTCCCAACTGTGAACGGTCGCTCAAATCGTCATGAAGCGCGTTCAGTGTCAGGGTGTCGCAAGCGGCTGGACAAGTGTGTCTATGAGTTTCAGGCGCGCCAGATCCTTGTCCCGGCCGGAAAGCCGCAAAATGGATCCGACCCTTTCAAGGTCGGCAACCGGCACGATCGCGGAGCGGAACCGTATTTCGATCGGGTTCCCGATGTCTATCCGGTGCCATTGCATGCCTGTAAAGATCTCGAAGTTGCTCATGATTTCGACATCGAGCGGGCCGAGATGCGGATGCAGCAGGAAGTCCGAGCGAAAAAGATCGGTTCCCCCATCGGCTTCGTTACGCAGATCTCTTATGGCGCAAAGCCGTTCGCAATCCGCGATCGAGGTCAGAACATCGATGTCCGAGAACTGCATATCCCGGTAGCCGTGCAGATAAAGCGCCGCGCCGCCGAAAATGCACCAGGGATCGACGCAATCCGACATGAGGTCGTTAAGCCGGTGCAGGGTTTCTTCCAGAAGCGCTTCCGAAAAAACCATAATCCGGCCTCCGTAGTGGCTAAGCTTAGTTCACCCGCTGAATGGTGAAATCGATGACTTCCATCATCGCGTCCTTCAACGGCCCGGCCGGCAAGGGCCCCAGCGCATCGCGGGCGATCTTGCCGTAATGCAAGGCGCGGGCGATCGTGTCCTTCAGCGCATCGTGTCTGGTGATCAGGCCGAGTGCCTTTTCGAGATTTTCGTCGCTGCTTTCGCCGTTCTCGATGGCGTTGCGCCAGAAGGCCTGCTCTTCCTGCGTGCCGCGGCGGAAGGCCAGGATGACAGGAAGAGTGATTTTGCCCTCGCGAAAATCGTCGCCGACGTTTTTG
Source organism: Neorhizobium sp. UBA7851 (assembly GCA_002500765.1). Taxonomy (GTDB): domain Bacteria; phylum Pseudomonadota; class Alphaproteobacteria; order Rhizobiales; family Rhizobiaceae; genus Neorhizobium. The sequence continues at coordinate 73,636 of DLSX01000130.1, read as the reverse complement.
CCCAGATCAGCGGCATTACCGCCGTAATCCAGCGCGTCATCGACCATCTGGAAGGCATAACCTAGGTTCATGCCGTAGGAGCGCAGCGCCGAACGGCTCGCCTTGTCGGCATTGGCGATGATCGGGCCGACTTCGGCGGCAGCGGCAAACAGCGCCGCGGTCTTGGCGCGGATGACGGAAAGATAGTCGTCTTCTGTCGTTTCCAGGTTCTTGGCGACGGAAAGCTGCAGCACCTCGCCTTCGGCAATCACGGCTGCTGCGGTCGCAAGCACGTCGAGCGCTTCGAGTGATCCGACATCGACCATCATCTTGAATGCCTGGCCGAGCAGAAAGTCACCGACGAGAACGCTTGCCTGGTTGCCCCAGATCATTCGGGCGGTGGACTTGCCGCGGCGAAGGTCGCTTTCATCGACCACGTCGTCATGCAGAAGCGTTGCCGTATGCATGAATTCGACCGAGGTCGCGAGCTTCACATGGCCTTCGCCCTGGTAGCCGAACATTGCGGCCGATGCGAGGGTGAGCATGGGACGTAGCCGTTTGCCGCCTGAAGAAATCAGGTGGTTGGCCACTTCCGGGATCATCTGCACATCCGATCCGGCCTTGGAAAGGATCAGCTGATTGACGCGCTCCATGTCCACCTTGGTCAGGTCGACCAGCGGCTTCACGGATGCAGATTTGTTTTTGCCTTCTTCAAGCGGTATGACGACGCCCAAGTTCAGGCCTCCCTAGAAAACTTACCCAACCACAATAGAAACTGGTCCTTAGGGCGGCAAGGGCAAAACATAAAGCGATTTTCACGAAAGGGCGTCAGATGATCGAGCTTATCCGCACCAATGATGTCGTAACGCTGTCACTTGCGGAAAGCCTGATGAAGGATGCCGGCATCCATTGCCTCGTCGCCGACCAGTCGATGAGCGTGCTGGAAGGTTCGCTTGGCCTTCTGCAACGGCGTCTTCTGGTGGAGGAGGGGCGATCAGAAGAGGCGCGCACCATCCTGCGCGATGCGGGGCTGGAGGCCGAACTTCGGCCATGAATGCGCCCGATCTGACCAAGCTCGATCTGGGAGACGCTGCCTTCACCGTCGATGCCTTCCATCGGGGACGCTTTCACGTTGTACAGCCCAGAAATGAAGGACATCGCTCGGGTATAGACGCCATGCTGCTTGCCTCTCTCGTGACGAGCGAACGCGCCATCAGCGTTGCCGATCTCGGGTCTGGGGCAGGGGCCGCGGGTCTTGCTGTCGCCTCGCGGCTTGCACAAGCCCGCATTCTGCTGATCGAGAAATTTCCGGTCATGGCGGATTACGCCAGAAGAAGCATAGGATTGCCCGAGAATGCCTTTCTGGCGGACCGCGTAAAAGTGGTCGAAGCCGACGTGACATTGATGGGCAAGGCGCGGGTCGCGGCAGGTCTTGAGGATGAGGTTCACGATCACGTCATCATGAACCCGCCTTTCAATCATGCCGGGGATCGCAAGACGCCCGACAACCTGAAGGCTGAGGCTCATGCGCTGACGGAGGGCCTTTTCGAGGCGTGGCTTAAAACAGCAGGCGCGATCATGAAGCCAGGCGGTCAACTGTCGCTGATCGCCCGGCCTCAATCGATTGCCGACATTCTGGTCGCCTGCGGCAGGCGTTTCGGTGGCATCGAGATTACTCCGGTCCATCCGCGCCCGGACGAGGATGCGATCCGTATCCTCGTGACCGGGGTGAAGGGATCGAAAGCCAGGCTCCTCTTCCGGTCGCCTCTCGTCGTGCATGGTGCCGACGGTCACTCATTCTCACCCCAGGTTGATGATCTCAACAACGGGCGTTGCGCCTATCATCGCCGCGGCAAAACTGTCGATCGCTCCAAAAACGCGTGAGAACCATTGCGTTTGCAGGGATGTTACATACATCAACTCCCGACTGATCAATGATGATGGGAGAGAAAATGGGTCTGCTTGCTCGCTTTGTGCCGAAACGTTTCCGCAAGAAGGGAATAGCGATCCCCGTCGTGCGGCTGCATGGGGCGATCATGACGGGAGGCAGTCAGTTCAAGCCGACGCTGAGCCTTGCGACAGCCGCCCCGATGCTGGAAAAGGCTTTCGCCAACAAGGAAGCGCCGGTTGTCGCCATCTCGCTCAATTCGCCGGGTGGCTCGCCGGTACAGTCTCGCCTGATCTTCCAGCGCATTCGTGCGCTTGCGGAAGAAAAGCAGAAGAAGGTGCTGATCTTCGTCGAGGATGTTGCAGCCTCCGGCGGCTACATGATCGCGCTTGCGGGCGACGAGATTTTTGCCGACCCGACCTCCATCGTCGGTTCGATCGGCGTCGTTTCCGGCGGCTTCGGTTTTCCCGAAATGCTGAAGAAGATCGGCGTTGAGCGCCGCGTCTATACCGCCGGCGAAAACAAGGTCATCCTTGATCCGTTCAAGCCTGAAAAGGATAGCGACATCGAATACCTGAAGACACTGCAGGTCGAGATCCACAAGGTCTTTATCGACATGGTCAGGATGCGTCGCGGTGAACGTCTGGCCGATGACGGGGAAATCTTCTCCGGCCTGTTCTGGACCGGTGGCAGAGGCCTGGAACTCGGCCTGATCGACGGTCTGGGCGATATGCGCGAGGTGCTGAAGCGCCGTTTCGGCAAGGATGTCCGGATGGAGCTGATCGGCAGCGCCCGCACGCTGTTCGGCAAGCGCCTGCCCGGCGTGGCGGTCACGACGCCGGCCTTCGGCGAAATTGCTGCACAGGCGGGTGCGGGACTTGCCGCCAGTATCGAAGAAAGGGCATTGTGGAGCCGATACGGGCTCTGATGCCTGATGCGCTTCGCCTCAAGGGCGAGGCGCTTTTTACAAGGACTTCGAGGGGAAATGGCCCAGCTTATATTCATGGCCGTGCTGATCGTCGGCGGGTGGATGCTCTACAAGCGTTTCATCAAGGACGCTGAGAGACTGACCGCACGCCGCAAGCAGCAGGAAAAAGAACGCCAGACCGGCGCCGTCGGTACGCTGGAGAAGGATCCGGTAACGGGCGAGTATCGGGTAAAGAAGGAAGAAGAGTAAGGCACTCGTGCCTTCACGCTTGACCCTCGCCGCCTCGCGTGGCACTCGTCCGCATCCTCAATCAAACGATGCCGATTTTTCTCATGACCGATCTGCCAGAACACATGGACCCCAAGCGCTCTTTCCAGGCGCTCATCCTGACGCTCCATAACTACTGGGCAGACAAAGGCTGCGCCGTGCTGCAGCCTTACGATATGGAAGTCGGCGCCGGTACCTTCCATCCGGCGACCACGTTGCGTGCGCTTGGGCCCAAGCCGTGGAAGGCCGCATATGTTCAGCCTTCGCGTCGTCCATCCGACGGTCGTTACGGCGAAAATCCCAACCGTCTTCAGCACTATTATCAGTATCAGGTCATTCTGAAGCCGAACCCCTCCAACCTTCAGGAGCTTTATCTCGGCTCGCTGAAGGCGATTGGTCTCGATCCGCTTCTGCATGACGTGCGTTTCGTCGAGGACGACTGGGAAAGCCCGACGCTCGGTGCTTGGGGTCTCGGCTGGGAATGCTGGTGCGACGGCATGGAAGTTTCGCAGTTCACGTACTTCCAGCAGGTTTGCGGCATCGAATGCTCGCCGGTTGCCGGCGAGCTGACCTATGGTCTCGAGCGCCTTGCCATGTATGTCCAGGGCGTCGACAACGTCTATGACCTGAACTTCAACGGTCGCGAAGGCGAAGAGAAGATTTCCTATGGCGATGTCTTCCTGCAGGCCGAGCAGGAATATTCCCGCCATAACTTCGAATTCGCCAATACCGAGATGCTGCATCGCCATTTCATCGATGCTGAAAAGGAATGCCTTGCACTTCTCGCTGCCGGCGCACCGGGCGACAACGCCAACCAGATGCTGCATAAATGCGTCTTCCCGGCTTATGACCAGTGCATCAAGGCATCGCACGTCTTCAACCTGCTCGACGCCCGCGGCGTGATCTCGGTCACCGAACGCCAGAGCTACATCCTGCGCGTCCGCACGCTCGCCAAGGCTTGCGGCGAAGCCTTCCTGCTGACCGATGCGGGTGGTGCGAATTTCGGTGAAAAGGCAGCCTGAGGCTGCCGATCATCAATTTCCGGTGACAATCCGGCTTTAGCCACATAGTCTTTCCGCGGCTTAGATATCTCGGGGGACTTCTTCATGTATATCGCACTCGGTCTTATCGCGCCCGTCGCTCTCTATGTCATCGTCATCTATAACGGCCTCGTGCGGGCGCGGCAGATGGCGGAAGAGGCCTGGTCGGGCATCGATGTGCAGCTGAAGCGCCGTGCCGATCTTATCCCCAACCTGATCGAGACGGTGAAGGGTTATGCCGCCCATGAAAAGGGCACGCTCGAAGAGGTGGTGAAGCTTCGTAACCAGGCGCAGGCCGTGCCCCAGGGCGACGTTGCCGGACGCGCCCAAGCGGAAGGCTTGCTGTCCCAGGCGCTTGGTAAATTGTTCGCGCTTGCCGAAGCCTATCCGGACCTCAAGGCCAACCAGAATTTTGCCGAATTGCAGACTTCGCTGGAGACGATCGAAAGCGAGATCCAGATGGCGCGACGTTATTACAACGGCTCGGCGCGCGACCTGAACATCAAGGTCGAGAGCTTTCCGGCCAATCTCGTTGCCGGTCCCTTCGGCTTTTCCAAGCGCGAATATTTCGAGATCGAGAACGAGGCCGATCGGGCTGTACCTTCCGTGAAATTCTGAGCTGGAGGCTGCGGATGTTTCGGCGCCTTCTCGTTGCTCTTGCCTTACTTGCCGCCTTCATTCTGCCTGCTGCGGCAGATGAACGGATCACCGACTACCGCTCGGAGGTTGAGGTCGCACGCAATGGCGATCTGACGGTCAGCGAGACGATCACGGTCAATGCCGAAGGATTGTTCATCCGCCGTGGCATCTTTCGCGATTTCCCGCTGACCATGCTGGATGGCGATGGCCGCCTCATCCGCGTCGGGTTCGACATCCTTTCCGTGACGCGGGACGGTCGCCCGGAGCCTTATCGCACCGAGACGATCGATCGTGGCATCCGCATCTATTTCGGAAATGCCGATACGCTTCTGTCGCGCGGCCTGCACACCTATGTCCTGACTTACAGCACCGACCGGATGATCCGCTATTTTGCCGATCATGACGAGGTTTACTGGAACGTCACCGGCACCGAATGGCAGTTCCCGATCGGCAAAGTCTCGGCGCGCATCGTCTTTCCGGAAGGTCGTGTCGACAGGGTGGCGGCCTATACCGGGCCGTTCGGATCTCGCGCCACCAATGCCACATCCGCGATCAACGGCAACGAGGCGACCTTCGCCACGACGCAGTGGCTCGGCAGTCGAGAAGGCCTCACGGTTGTCGCAGCCGTGCCGAAAGGTGTCATCGCGCCGCCCTCCGCGGAGCAGCTGCGCAGCTGGTGGCTGCGCGACTACAAGGCCGATATCATCGCTGTCGCGGGGCTTGTCCTGACCGTCCTCTACTATGTCGTCTTCTGGATGCGTGTCGGACGCGATCCAGATGGAGGCACGATCGTGCCGCGCTGGGATGCGCCGGACGGGCTTTCGCCCGCTCTCGTCAATTACATCGACAACAAGGGGTTTAACGGTGCGGGCTGGCCGGCGTTTTCCGCCAGCATCCTCGATCTTGCGGTAAAGGGTTATGCCGTCCTAACCGAGATCGGCAGTACGATTACCATCAAGCGAACCGAGAAGCCGTTGCCGAAGGATCTTCCGGCCGGCCAGTCGGTGCTGCTTGGTGCTGTCGGCAAGGCGGGCAACACGCTGACGATCAGCTCATCGAATGGCGAGAAGGTGCAGGAAGCGGGTCGCAAGTTCCGCCAGGCGATCGAGAGCGAACATCGTGGCAGATATTATCGTTCCAATATCCTCTACACGATCGGCGGCATCGTGTTCAGCCTCGCGCTTCTCGTCACCGTGATGATCCTTGGTGAGATAGAGACGGACGTTACGGGTTTTGTCGTTGCCGTCGTGTTTGTGGCGGTGTTCATGAGCATTCTTTCGGCGCGGCTGGGACTGAGCTTTCGACGCGGTGCGACGCTGCGCAACAAGATCGGCGCAGTCATCATCGGCGGGTTCATGGGCTTCGTGCTCCTATCTATCTTTTCGGCCATCATGACCGCGCTTGTCGAGGAGCTGACGGCCAATGACCACTGGCCCATCCTCGTTGCTGTCGCCGGCATCGTTGTGACCAACGTGATCTTCTTTTTCCTGATGGGCGCGCCGACACCGCTCGGCGCGAGGTTGATGCAGCATATCGAGGGCCTGCGCCTCTATCTGACGGTTGCCGAGAAGGACAGGATGAACATGGCCGGCGCACCCGCCATGTCGCCGCAGCATTTCGAAAAGCTGCTGCCCTATGCGGTGGCGCTCGATGTTGAAAAGCCTTGGAACCGAGCCTTCCAGGCATGGCTTGCCACTGCGACAGCGGGAGCTGCCGCACTCGCTTATGATCCCGGCTGGTACCATGGCCAATCGGGCAGCAATTTTGGCGAAAGCATCGGTGGTTTTTCCTCGTCAATGGCCTCCACCATCGCGTCGACCATTCCCGCGCCGGTTTCTTCCGGTTCCTCGGGTTTCTCCGGCGGCGGCTTTTCGTCCGGTGGCGGCGGGGGAGGCGGTTTTTCCGGCGGCGGTGGCGGTGGCGGCGGAGGCGGAGGCTGGTAGGCCTCCACTTTCCCGATGAGAACTGATGACTTTTGCGGACGGGCTTGCTAAGCCCGCCACACAATTATTTTCAGCGCAAAGACTTGAGCCCCATGCCCGACCTGCTTCTAGAACTTCGCTCCGAGGAAATTCCCGCCCGCATGCAGCGCAAGGCGGCGGGGGACCTGAAAAAGCTCGTGACCGACGCGCTGGTGGATGCAGGTCTGACTTATGAGGGTGCGCGTGAATACTGGACGCCGCGCCGGCTGACGCTCGATATTCGCGGCCTGACCCCACGCTCCGCCGATCTGCGCGAAGAGATCAAGGGCCCGTCCACCAAGGCGCCGGAACAGGCGATCGCTGGCTTCCTGCGCAAGGCAGGCCTTGCCGATATTTCCGAGGCCCAGGTGGCCACCGATCCGAAGAAGGGCGATTTTTATGTCGCCATCGTTTCCAAGGCCGGCCGCGCCGCCGAGGAGATCATTGCAGACGTGATGCCCGGCATCATCCGCTCCTTCCCGTGGCCGAAGTCGATGCGCTCCGGTTTCGCCTCCATGCCGAAAGGTTCGAGCTATGGCGGCATCGAGGGCAAGGGATCGGAAAGTCTGCGCTGGGTGCGCCCGCTGCAGTCGATCATATGCACCTTCGGCTCCGAACATGACGAAACGAAGGTCATCCCCTTCGAGATCGACGGCATCGTGGCCGGCAATGTGACCTATGGCCACCGATTCCATGCGCCGGATGCCATCACGGTGCGCCGCTTCGACGATTACGTGGCAAGCCTCGAAAAGGCGAAGGTCATGCTCGATGCCGACCGCCGCAAAGACATGATCCTGCATGATGCGCGCGATCTGGCTTTCGCGAGCGGTCTCGATCTGGTCGAGGACGAAGGTCTGCTTGAGGAAGTTTCCGGCCTGGTCGAATGGCCGCATGTGCTGATGGGCACGTTCGAGAAGGATTATCTCGAAATCCCGGCCGAGATCATCCGCCTTACGATCAAGACGAACCAGAAATGCTTCGTCACGCGGCCTCAAGGGGCCGAAGAAGGCCTGTCGAACCATTTCATCCTGATCTCGAATATCGACGCCAAGGACGGCGGCAAGGAAATCATTCACGGCAACGGCAAGGTCGTGCGCGCACGCCTTTCCGACGCCAAGCATTTCTGGACCCGCGACCAGGGCGACCTGCCTGATCTCGGCACGCTGGTGGATTCGGCAAAGAAATTCGATCTCGACCTGAAGAAGCCGCTCGACCAGCGCATGGCCAAGCTCGATGCACTGAACGTCACCTTCCATGCCAAGCTCGGCACGCAGGGTGAACGCGTCACCCGCATACGGGCGCTAGCGAAGGAACTGGCGCCGATCGTCGGCGCCGATCCGATCCTCGTTGATCGCGCCGCAGTGCTTGCCAAGGCGGACCTGCGCACCGAAGCTGTCGGCGAATTCCCCGAATTGCAGGGCCTGATGGGCCGCCGCTACGCTGATCTGCAGGGAGAAAATGAATCGGTCGCCATCGCCATCGAGGATCATTACAAGCCGCAAGGCCCATCCGACCGCGTGCCGAGGGACAAGGTCGCGGTCACGGTCGCGTTGGCCGACAAGCTCGATACGCTCGTCGGTTTTTGGGCTATCGACGAAAAGCCGACGGGATCGAAAGATCCGTATGCGCTTCGTCGTGCAGCGTTGGGTGTTGTGCGCGTTCTGCTCGAGCGGAATGTGCGGACAAGCCTACTGCACGTGTTTCACTCGGCTTATCTGAATATCCTTAAAGGACGGCTTTCCGCGCCCGACTACCTTGTTGGCGTCTCTGAAGAGGAGCTCTCACTTTTCTGGAGCGCTTACGAATGGGAAAGAGGCGTTTTCCAAGTAGGTAAAGATTTTACGACTGAGACGGCTGTCTGGCAGATAGAGCCGGATGCTGACGGGATTAATATCCCGAGAAAATTGTTCGATCCTTCTAGCGCGGTCGCAGCCGACCTCCTCTCCTTCTTCCACGATCGCTTGAAGGTCTATCTGCGCGATATGGGCGCCCGGCACGACATCATCGATGCGGTGCTGACTTCCGAGACCGACGACCTGCTGCTCGTGGCACGCCGCGCCGAAGCGCTGACCTCTTTCATTTCGTCGGATGACGGCCTGAACCTGCTTGCCGGCACCAAGCGCGCCACCCAGCTGTTGGCCGCAGAAGAGAAAAAGGGCACGGTCGTCGCCAAAGGTGTCGCGGAAGAACTTCTGAAGCTCGATGCCGAAAAGGCGCTGTGGACGGCGATCAAGGCGGCTTCCAGCGAAGCTGCCGAAGCAAGCGCGAAGGAAGACTTCCAGTCGGCCATGGCTGCACTTTCAAAACTCCGTGCGCCGGTCGACAAGTTCTTCGAAGACGTTCTCGTCAACGACGAGGACGCCGCGATCCGTGCCAACCGCCTGGCCCTGTTGAAGGCTATCCGTGAGGCGACCGGTACGGTGGCGGACTTTTCCAAGATCAGCGGGTAAACTCATGGAGGCTGGCGCTGAACCTCTTTCGCTCGGCGCCAGCGGTTTCTGCTTCAGGGCTGGTGGTTCGATCAATCTCCTGCTCAGCTCGTCCTTCCTGATTGTATGGCTCGGTCTGCTGCTCTTGTTCCTGATCCTGTGGCTTGACCACCGTGAGCGGGATGAGGCCGGGCGTTTCAATGGGCTTGTCTTCGACGCCTATCAGCGCAGGTTCCTGAAGACCTATTTTTCCCGCGGGCGTGGTCTGGCGCATGGACTGGTCATGCTCGCATGCTTGATCATCTTTGCCGTGACGATGATCGTCGCCGTGACGGTCTACGAAATCCGCTGGCAACCGTGCCGCCCTTTGCCGGTGAGTCAGTTTGAGGCGAGATGATTGCCCATCGCGACTTTTGTCTGCCTTTCCGATGCGTGCTAACGTCAATTTCTGCGGAAGATGGAGCCGTTATGAACAAGCCCGTACAGGTCACCCTTGGCGAACCGTTCGGAACCTTCGTTGACAACGAAGTGGAGAGCGGCCGTTTCAGCTCGGCTGAGAAATTCGTCGAAGCCAGCGTTCATCTGCTGGAGGAAGAGCAGATGAAGATGGAGAGGCTGCGCGAATTGCTGATCGAAAGCGAAAACGATGGACCCGCTGAGCCATATGATCATGAGGCATTGATGACATCGGATCGTGCGTCATGGGCTGAACGTGTTTGACGTCAAGCTACGTCAAACAGCCAAGTGCGATCTGCGAGACATCGCCCGCATCCTCTACGAAAAGGTCGATATCCACCGCAATCTCGACGAACAGTCATGACACTCTGCAAAATCCTCATCAGTGCCTGCCTTCTTGGTCACGCCGTTCGCTATGACGGCAAGGGAAAGCCTCTTATCCATCCGGCAATTGACCGCTGGCGGGAGGAGGGCAGGTTGGTGACGATCTGCCCGGAACTTGCCGGCGGCATGAGTGTGCCTCGGCCGCCCGCGGAAATCGAGAACGGCATGACGGGGACGGATGTTCTTGCGGGCCGGGCGCGGGTCTTGGAAATTACCGGCTGTGATGTGACCGAAGAGTTCGTCGCAGGCGCTCATCGCGCATTGGAGTTCGCGCAGGCGAATACCTGCACCCATGCGCTGCTGATTGACGGCAGTCCGTCCTGCGGTTCCGGCTTTATCTACGATGGCGCGTTTTCAGGCAAAAGACATGCCGGCAACGGCGTGACGGCAGCATTGCTGATCCGGGCAGGCATCGTCGTCTGCTCGGACAGACAGGTGGACGACCTCGACGCTTTGATCAGCAGAACCTAACGTCATCATCCCCAGCCGAATTGGCGGACGAAGTGGCGTTGAAAAAGAGAAAGCCGTCGGACCATATCGTCCTGACGGCTTTCTTCCCCGCGTCCCCCGCGTAATTTTCTGGAAGCTCGGCTCTCGTTGAGCGAAGCTTCGTTCGTGGATATTCAGCTTGCCATGCGCATCTGGCCGGCCATATCACGTAGCGTATCGCCATTTCTTGAGCTGCTGACACGGAACCCGCGGATAAGGTTCAACAAGTCCTCGGTATCTACCGCGAGTGCCTCGGCGGATGCTGTGGTCTCTTCCGCCATGGCGGCATTCTGTTGGGTTGCCTGGTCGAGATGGTTGAGCGATGACGAGATCGAACGCAGCGTCGAGTCCTGCTCGGCAGCGGAATCGGCGATCTTGCTGACGATATCGCTTGCGGCCTTCACCTGGCCGGAAATGCGCTTCAGGGCTTCTCCAGCTTCGCCGACGAGGCGTACGCCGTTTTCCACCTGATGGGAGGAATGGGAGATCTGGTCCTTGATCTCCTTGGCGGCCGCTGCCGAGCGTTGGGCGAGTTCGCGCACTTCCTGGGCAACGACGGCAAAACCTTTGCCGCTTTCGCCGGCACGCGCGGCCTCGACGCCGGCATTGAGTGCCAGAAGGTTGGTCTGAAAGGCAATCTCGTCGATCACACCGATGATCTTGGAGATCTCACCGGAAGACTGTTCGATACCGCTCATGGCTTCGATGGCTTCAGCAACGACGGCATCGCTGCGGTTGGCTTCGCCGCTGACAGCAACGACACGCTGTGCTGCCTCGCGGGCGCCGTCGGCTGTCTGCTTGACGGCGACAGTGAGTTCATCAAGAGCTGCCGAAGTTTCTTCGAGATTGGCCGCCTGGCGTTCCGTACGTTGCGACAATTCGTTTGAGGCACGACGGATTTCTTCCTTCGAACCGCCGATGTCGATGCCCTTGGCATTGACCTTGGACATTGCAGCCTCGAGATGTCCGAGAGCCTCGTTGAAGTTGTCGCGCAGGCCGGCGTAACGGCTGCCCAGATCGCGACAGCGCACCGTCAGGTCTCCCTTGGCAAGGTCCTCCAGAGCGGAGCCGATCGTCGTAACGACACGAGCCTGAAGTTCGGCCTCGCTGCGCTGCATGTCGAGGTTCTGCTGACGTTCGCCATCGAGTTCCTCCTGCTGGCGGTGCTGGCGTTCTTCCATCGCATGGCGCTCGCGCACCTTTTGCTGCAGGGCTTCGGTTGCGCGGGCCATCAGGCCCACTTCGTTCGTCATACCGGTATGTGGGATCTTGAGATCGACATTCTCGTCGGCCACGGCATTGAGGGCATTCCGGATATCGCCAAGCGGCCCCGAAATGTTGCGGATGACGACCAGAGCAAGCATGGCCGCGACGATGAGAATAGCCGCGCCAATTCCGACGGCCTTTATGATGTCACCGCGGATCTGAGCCTCCAGATCGTCGACATAAACACCGGTCACAAGAACAAGCTGCCAGGGTTCGAAGGCAAGCGCATAGGAGCTCTTGCGGAAACCGTCACCCTCTTCGCCCGGCTTGGGGCCGAGGAAGTCGGCGGTTCCACCGCCCGCCCGGCCGATCTTCACCAGTTCATCGCGATACATGAAGCCCTGGCTGTCGGGCTTGCCCTTGAAATTCTGACCGAGACGCTTGGGGTCTGGATGCAGGCGCATCGTCACGTCGTAGTCGTAGGCATAAAGATAGCCATCCGGCTTGAAGGTCATGGCGGCGACGGCTGCGAAGGCTTGTGTCTGCGCGTCTTCGTGCGTCAGTTCACCGGTTGCCTCACGCTCTTGGAACTTTTTCAGGATGCCGATGCCCGATTCCACCTGGCTTCGCAGCATTCCATAGCGCTCGGCGTAAATCGCGTTGGTGGAGGCTCGCAGTTCGAAATAGGTGCCGACCGCGAAGGCGACCATTAAGGTCAGCACAAGCAGCACGAGCTGATGGGAGATCTTCAGGTTCTTCATGGAATCCTCGCGACCGTACAAGCGGCCGTTATTTCGGCAGCTGACTAAAACTCAAATTTGGGAAGGAGCGCATCCTGCGCAGATTTCGTGCTGCATCGCACAGCGCTAGAAATGCCCTGTATATTTAAATAAAAATTTAAATTTTCGCCGACAGAGGTCCGATAACGCATATATCATCTGCTGTTACCGTGTGTTTCTGTTCTCCGAGCGGGATCGGCAAGTCTTCATGAAAGTATTAGTAATTTCGTATCTTGAGAGATTCGGAGGGAAGACTGGAATTACTTGTTCAACCTGAGAGAGGGTATTTCGAACTCTTTCTCGCCAGGAGTGTTTCTCTCCACCGCGCCCGTCTTGGATTCAAGATCAATCGGATCTTGCTGCTGGCTGGCAAGCTGGACCTCGGTCTGGACATGCTTTCCGTTGCCGGTATTGATCACGGCCTGTAGCTGATCGACGGTCATCCAGTCTGGAAGCTTGCTGATATGGACGACCGGAGAGCCGCCCATCCATGCGTCTGTCCGCACTATCTTCTTCTCACCGTCGATCTCCATCATCGAAACCGATTGGATGGCGCCCTTCAGCACGGGGACCTTGTAATTGCCGTCATCGGCTGTCTTGAGAGGCGGGCAGGTTTGGCATCTGATGCTGAGCATGCTCGTGGTCGTGCCTTGCGTATCGCTCGAAAGCGGCAGGATAGACTGCGCCTGAGCGGAGCCGGCGAAAAGCACGAAGGCTGTGAGGGCCAGATGACGCATGATGCAAATCCTCTCTTTGCATCATGCGTAAGCCATAAGTGGTTTCGATCCCGTCAGGAGAATCGGTAAATAGCGGCTTAAACTGAAATGATTGGCCGCCTCACTATTGGGCCGCCTGTCAGGAATTCTCCCGAGCCGCAGCCCGCCAGCCGATGTCACGGCGGCAGAATCCGTTCTCCCAGGTGATGCCTTCCACGAGCGAATAGGCTCCAGCCTGCGCCTCGCGTACATTATGGCCCGTGGCAGTAACATTCAGCACACGCCCGCCAGTCGCCACCAGTTGTCCATCCTTCATCGCCGTGCCGGCGTGGAAGATTTTTTCTCCCCTGCCGGCTGACGGCAATTTCGCGATCGGCGTGTTCTTTTCGTAGCCGGCTGGGTACCCCTTGGATGCCATGACTACTGTCAGCGCGATGTCGTCGCTCCACAGCGCCTCCACCTGGTCCAGAGTGCCGGTTGCGGCAGCATAGAGCAGTTCCAGAAGATCACTCTTCAGCCGCATCATCAGTACCTGGCATTCCGGGTCGCCGAAGCGGACATTGTATTCGATCAGTTCCGGCCCCTTCTGGGTGATCATCAAACCGGCAAAGAAAACGCCGGTGAAAGGATGGCCGCTTTCCGCCATGCCGCGGATCGTCGGTTCGATGATTTCCTTCATCGTCCGCTCGACCATTTCGGGCGTCATGACGGGGGCAGGGGAATAGGCGCCCATGCCGCCGGTATTCGGTCCGATATCGCCGTCATCGACACGCTTGTGGTCCTGCGCGGTGGCGAGCGCCAGCGCCGTCTTGCCGTCGGACAAGCAGAAGAAGCTGGCTTCCTCGCCGTCGAGATAAGCTTCGACAACAACTTCTGCACCGGCAGCCCCGAATGCGCCGTCGAAGCAGTCGTCGATGGCGGAAAGCGCTTCCTCGACGGTCATCGCCACGGTAACGCCCTTGCCGGCTGCAAGCCCGTCCGCCTTGACGACGATCGGCGCGCCCTGCTCGGTCACATAGGCCTTTGCTTCCTCACCATTGGTGAAACGGCGATAAGCGCCTGTCGGGATATTGTAGCGGGCACAGATATCCTTGGTAAAACCCTTGGAGCCTTCAAGCTGGGCCGCTGCCGCCGATGGTCCGAAGACGACGATATTTTTGGCGCGCAATACGTCGGCAATGCCGGCGACGAGCGGGCCTTCAGGGCCGACCACGACGAAATCGATGCCCCTGGTCAGGCAGAATTCGACAACTGCATTGTGATCGTCGACATTGAGAGAGACGATCTCGGCATTCTCGGCGATGCCGGGATTACCTGGAGCGGCATAAAGGGTAGTCAGTTTGGGAGACTGCGCAAGCTTCCACGCCAATGCATGTTCGCGGCCACCGGAGCCAATCAGCAGAACCTTCATAAACCGCCCTCATGGTTGTTTCAAAGGGGCGGTTAAGGCCCGTAGCGGCAAAGGTCAAGGGTTTCGGGCAATAAGCGGTTGATGTGCCCGATTGGCGGCCGGCCCCGAAGGGGCAACAGGGTCGGCACGGCCATGGTTACAAAATGTCTAGAGCGAGAAATGCTCGTACCGACGCAATGCCAGCGTCGTTTTGAAAATCAAGCGGTTTCGATAGGCAAGAAAAGGAATTGGTTCGTTGCTGCGTTCTGCATCTTTGATCTTTTTGCTCAGATAAATGATGGCGGCCTCAAGCTCCTCGGAGCCCACCGCCTCATCACAGGCAAGTTGGGTGGCGATTCTTCTGGGCATTCATACCTCCATGCGTGCCGCATCATGCGGCTCGGCTAACTATAGGTAGGGCTGCAAATGCGAGAAGATATCATGTCCTTATCCACCGAGTGACGGTTATCACTTGCTGAACGCTGGCACGTTTTGGCACATGCCTTTCATCATCCTGTGAGCATAAGAGCAGGCGGTGTTGTCTTGCCGCAAAGTTTGATTATGGTCGCGCCTCCCGATTTTGACGAGGATTTCCATGGCCGCCGACATCCAGAAACTCAGCCTTGCGATTGCTGCCGAGATCAACGCACGCCCGGATCAGGCCAAGGCTGCCATCGGCCTGCTGGATGAGGGCGCCACCGTTCCTTTTATCGCGCGCTATCGTAAGGAAGTGACCGGAGGCCTGGACGACACACAATTGCGCAATCTTGCCGAACGTCTCGTTTACCTGCGTGAGTTGGAAGCTCGCCGCACCTCGATCGTCGACAGCATCAATACACAGGGCAAGATGACTGACGAACTGGCGGCAAAACTTGCCGGTGCCGTCACCAAGGCTGAACTGGAAGACCTTTATCTTCCCTACAAGCCGAAGCGCCGCACCCGTGCAGAGATCGCGCGCGAGCGTGGCCTCGGACCGCTGGCCGAAGCGATCTGGGCGGACCGGACTGCTGATCCGGCAAAGCTGGCCGAGGCCTATATACAGGGCGAGGTGGCCG
The DNA here is from genome assembly GCA_002500765.1 of Neorhizobium sp. UBA7851. Lineage (GTDB taxonomy): Bacteria > Pseudomonadota > Alphaproteobacteria > Rhizobiales > Rhizobiaceae > Neorhizobium. The sequence continues at coordinate 58,030 of DLSX01000130.1, read as the reverse complement.
ATATTAAAACCGCGCTCGATGGCGCGCGCGATATCGTTGCCGAAGCCATCTCTGAAAATGCCGATCTCCTCGGCCGCCTGCGCCAGCACATGCGCGATGGCGCGGTACTCCGTGCAAAGGTGGTCGATGGTAAGCAGGAAGCAGGCGCCAAGTTCGCCGACTATTTCGACCATTCCGAGCGCTGGGCAACCGTTCCCGGCCACCGCGCGCTCGCCATGCTGCGCGGCTGGAACGAGGAGATGCTGACGCTGACAATCGATGTGGATGCCGACGATACGTCCCCGGTCAAGCCGGCACAGCGCATCATCGCCGCCGCTTTCGAAATCCGTGGCATCGGCAAAGGAGACCTGTGGCTGATGGAAGCCGCCGGCTGGACCTGGCGCGTGAAACTCTCCGTATCGCTGTCGCTTGACCTGATGCGGGAAATGCGTGAGCGCTCGGAAGAAGATGCCATCCACGTCTTCGCCCGCAATCTGAAGGATCTGCTGCTGGCTGCCCCGGCCGGTTCGCGCGCGACGATGGGGCTCGATCCGGGCATTCGCACCGGCGTCAAGGTTGCGATCGTCGATGCCACCGGCAAGCTCATCGATACCTCGACCGTCTATCCTTTCCCGCCGAAGAACGACCTGCGCGGCACTCAAGGTGAACTCGCCTCGTTGATCCGCAAGCACAATGTCGAACTGATCGCCATCGGTAACGGCACCGGCAGCCGCGAGACGGAAAAGCTGGTGGCCGACATGCTGTCGTCCTTGCCCGGCACCAAGCCGACAAAGGTCATCGTGTCGGAAGCCGGCGCTTCGGTTTACTCCGCGTCGGAAACGGCCGCTGCCGAATTCCCGCAGCTCGACGTGTCGTTGCGCGGCGCCGTCTCTATCGCCCGCCGCCTGCAGGATCCGCTGGCCGAACTCGTCAAGATCGAACCCAAGGCGATCGGCGTCGGCCAGTACCAGCACGATGTCGATCAGGGCAAGCTCGCCCGGTCGCTCGATGCCGTCGTCGAAGACGCGGTGAACGCCGTCGGCGTCGACCTCAACATGGCGTCCGCGCCGCTTCTTGCCCGTGTTTCCGGTCTCTCGCGCTCGATCGCTGAAGCCATTGTCGCCCATCGCGACGCCAACGGTGCTTTTGCCAGCCGCAAGGATCTGCTGAAGGTCGCCCGCCTCGGCAACCGCACCTTCGAACAGGCGGCAGGCTTCCTGCGTATTCCGAACGGCAAGGAGCCGCTCGACGCCTCTTCCGTTCACCCGGAAGCCTATGACGTGGCGAAGAAGATCGTTGCTGCCTGCGGTCGTGACCTGCGCACATTGATGGGCGACAGCGCGGCCCTTAAATCCGTCGATCCGCGCCAGTTCATCGACGCGCAGTTCGGTCTGCCGACCGTCAAGGACATCATCGCCGAACTGGAAAAGCCCGGCCGCGACCCGCGCCCGAGCTTCAAGACGGCGACCTTCGCTGATGGCATCGACGAGATCACCGACCTGAAGCCTGGTATGCTGCTGGAAGGTACCGTCACCAACGTCGCGGCCTTCGGCGCTTTCGTCGATATCGGTGTGCACCAGGATGGTCTCGTTCACGTCTCGCAACTCGCCGACAAGTTCGTCAAGGACCCGCATGAAGTGGTCAAGGCTGGCGATGTGGTGAAGGTCCGGGTCGTCGAAGTCGACGTCAAGCGCAAGCGAATCGGCTTGACGATGCGCAAGGATGGGGGCGAAACAGCCCCTCCGCCGCGCGGTCCGGGCAAAAATGAACGCCCTTCCAATCAAAAATTCATGAAGACTGAAAAACCTTCTTCACAAGGCGCTTTCGGCGCAGCGCTCGCGGAAGCTTTAAAAAAGCGCTGAATTCTACAAGTCAAAAGCTCATCGCTACTTTTGAGTGTGCGCCGTCAAACAACCCGTTTGACGGCGTTCTGTTTCGTGTCATTTTCATGACCGGAATGTGCTTGCAGTCCGACGAATAGACGCTAGATTTCGAAAAATAGTAAGGTTCCCTTAGTATTCAGGAGGTGGGTCCGTGAACTCGTCCCTTCACGATCTTCTTAGCAAAATCATCAAGATAGGTACTCTCACCGTCCGTGGGACGGGAGGCGAACAGCGATATGGCGGAGGGGGAGGTCGATCGGTGGCCATCCGCTTCACCGACGAAGCATCGGAACTGGCGCTTCTGCGCGATCCGCAGTTGCAGCTTGGCCAGCTCTATATGGATGGCCGCCTTCTCGTGGAAGAAGGGGACATTTACGATTTCCTCGCCCTGATCAAGGACAACACCCTGTCCGAGGGCCTGACATTCGGCATGATCGTCCGCGGTATCGGCCGGATGATCGAGGCTCAGTTCCGCAATCGCGTTCCGATCAACCACAATCGCAAGAACGTCTCGCATCACTACGATCTCGACGAGAAGCTTTTCTCGCTGTTTCTCGATGAGGACTGGCAATATTCCTGCGCCTATTTCAACCCGCCCGGCATCTCGCTGGACGAGGCGCAGATCGCCAAAAAGCGCCATATCGTGGCAAAGCTTCTGGCCGAACCCGGCCAGAAGGCGCTCGAAATAGGCTCCGGCTGGGGCGGCATGGCGATGTATCTGTCGGAAAGCTGCGGCGTTGATGTGACCGGCATCACGCTGTCAACCGAGCAGCTGAAGATTTCCAGCGAACGCGCCGCCAAGCGCGGCCTCGCGGGCAGCGTCCGCTTCGAGCTGCAGGACTATTATTACCTGCCGCCGACCAAGAGCTATGACCGCATCGTTTCCGTCGGCATGTTCGAACATGTCGGCCGGCTGAACTATCGCAAGTTCTTCAACAAGGTGAACGACGTCCTTTCGGATGACGGCATTATGGTATTGCATTCGATCGGCCAGCCCTATCCGGCGATCTACAACAATCCCTGGATCGAGAAATATATCTTCCCGGGCGGCTACATCCCGTCGCTTGCGGAAGTAATTCCGTCGATCGAAAAGGCGGGCCTGCTCGTCTCCGATGTCGAAATCCTGCCGATGCATTACGCCTATACGCTACGCCACTGGCGCGAGCGCTTCATGGCCAACAAGGAAAAGGCGATCGCGCTTTATGACGAGCGTTTCGTACGCATGTGGGAATTCTATCTTGCGGCGTCCGAGATGGCTTTCACCCATGAGGCCTTTCACATCTTCCAGATCCAGATCGTCAAGAAACGCCAGGCCGTGCCCGATACGCGCGACTACATCTACGAGCGGGAAGCGGAATTGCGGGCATTTGAGCAGAGCCGGTTGCCGCTGGACAAGATTGCGGTGTGACGGCACGGTTGCGGCTTGTCGCTGCCCCTCACCCTGGCCCTCTCCCCGTAAACGGGGCGAGGGGAGGTGCCCCAATTGGGTGGGGAGTTTGCGGCTTGCGTCCTTCTCCCCGTCAGGGCGGGGAGAAGGTGCCGGCAGGCGGATGAGGAGCAACTGCAACGACGGAAGCTCGCCCCTTAATCCCCCCGCTTGACCACCCCAAATCCCCGGCGCTAGAACCTCGACCATGATGACAAACGCTCCCGATTTTGGCGCCCGCGTGGCCGATGCTCCTTCCGACAATTTTGTCTATCGCGTGCTGCCGCGATCGCTGTGGGGCTATTCCCAGCTTGCCCGCTGGGATCGGCCTATCGGCTGGCAGCTTCTGATGTGGCCATGCTTCTGGTCCATCGCTCTTGCGGCGGATGCCGCACCAGATGGCCTGGAGCCTTCGGCAGGCACGGTTATCTTCTATCTCTTCCTGATGTTTGTCGGTTCGGTTGCCATGCGTGGTGCCGGCTGCACTTATAACGATCTCGTCGACCACGAGATCGACATGGAAGTGGCGCGCACCCGCTCGCGTCCGCTGCCGTCGGGGCGCGTGTCCCGTTTCGGCGCCAAGGTGTTCATCGTCCTGCAGGCGCTGGTTGGTCTGCTGGTACTGATCCAGTTCAACACGTTCTCGATCGTGCTCGGCATCGCCTCGCTTGCCGTCGTCGCTATTTATCCTTTTGCCAAACGCTTCACAGACTGGCCGCAGTTTTTCTTAGGCCTTGCCTTTTCCTGGGGCGCGCTGATGGGCTGGGCGGCGATTTTCGGGTCGCTCTCCTGGGCGCCGGTTTTCCTCTATATCGGCGCCGTTGCCTGGACGATCGGTTACGATACGATCTACGCCTATCAGGATATCGAGGATGACGAGCTGATCGGTGTCCGCTCCACGGCTCGTCTGTTCGGCGAAAACGCCAAGCCTTGCCTTGTCGGCCTTTACGGCGTGACGGTGCTGTTTTTGTCTCTGGCCTTCATCGCGGCCGGTGCAGGTTTCTTCGCCTATGTCGGGCTGATTACCATGGCCGTCATGCTGGGTTGGCAGATTCTTATTCTGGACATTCGCAACCCCGCCCAGTGCCGGGATCTGTTCGTCTCCAACAATCGCGTCGGTGCGATCCTTTTTGCCGGCCTTGTTCTCTCGCTCATTTTCTGAAGTCCAGAAAATCAGCAACGGAAAAAGCCCGGCTTGTTAAAGCCGGGCTTCGCGCAGCGCCTTGCAGGTTTAGGGGACGGCCCTACCGGCGCGCGATGATTTCCCGGCCTTCGATCTTCATCGCAACGCCAAGCGTACCAGTCGTGCGGCGAACGAGGAAACGGGGACGCCTTGCGGCGAAATAGGAGTGGCGGCGGCGCTGCTTCATGCCGTGGTCGCGTACATCGCCAATATGGTTTTCGAGCGGGCGGGCAACACCATCGGCCTCGACCATCAGCATCGGAATGCGGAAGGCTTCCGACCAGCTGCGCCAGTCAGCGGCGATGTCGCAGAGGTCATGGGCGACGAGAAGCGGGATGCACAAATCCGGGTCGTCGTGATGAAGTTCGAGCGTGACGGTGACCTCGCCGTCGCCATGGTCGATCGCGCGGGCGGCTACACCCTTGAAGGCGCGTGCCGGCAGGGCGAAGGACAGCGGCAGGCCGCTACCCGGAAGGATCTTGCGCAGCACTGCGCCGCGCTCGTCGATGGTGATCGTGACATCTCCTGAGGTCTCGCGCAGCGCATAGGTGATTTGCTGCGGAAAACGAGACGGATCGAGCCTCAATGTCGACCCTGCCCATTCGGGCTTCAGAACGGTTTTGCTCATCGCTTAATGCTACCCTTGTTTTACCTGAGAGCCGTTTCCGGTTGCCCGTATTCGGTTTCTCTGCGGGACTTTTGTCCTCTGATGGGCTCACATTAGGCGGCGGGCTTACGAAAACCCCTTAAAAATCGCGGTTAAGGAAAACCTGCCTTGGTGGATGGTTACCGAATGCCGCAACTATCGCGGTTTCCGAAGAATGAACGCGTGAGTGTGTGTAGAAGTCGTATCGCGACGGGACACGCTGTTGCAGCTTGGGTTTCGGGCCTGTGGAAAAACCGGGTGACAGCCAATACGGCAGGTCGGAAGGACAGCTATAGCGGCGTCAGCTGTCGTCTTTTTTGTCGAAGGGGGCGAAAGCTGCGTCGATATTGGACGACAGCCATTGCAGGTCTTCATCGGCGGCCTTCAGCATGGTGGCCTCCATCCGGCGATACCGTGACAGGAGTTCCTTGCCGAATTCGGTCAAGCCGGCGCCGCCGCCGCTTTTGCCGCCGTGACGGGTAGAGATTGAAGGTTCGCGGAACATTCGGTTGATCTCGTCCGCCAAAAGCCATGCGCGCCGGTAGGACATGCCGATCGAGGCACCGGCGGCGCGGATGGAGCCATGTTCCTCGATCAGTTCGAGCAGTTGCGCCTTTCCGGGCCCGAACCTGACGCCGATATCGAAATCGATGCGGATCGTGGTTTTCCGGATATGGCTCATGGAGCGATAACGACCTTGCCGGGGTTCATGATGCCGGCCGGATCGAATGATTTCTTGATCCGGTACATCAGTTCCATCTCGATCGGCGAGCGGACATGCGCAAGTTCGTCCCGCTTCAGCTGGCCTATGCCGTGCTCGGCCGAGATCGAGCCGCCGGCATCGAGCACGATCGTATGCACGATCTCGTTGATCTCGCGCCAGCGGTCGAGGAAAGCCTGCTTGTCGGCCCCAACCGGCTGGGAAATGTTGTAGTGGATGTTGCCGTCACCCATATGGCCGAAGGCGCATACACGTGCGCCCGGCATGGCGGCCAGAACCGCCTTTTCGGCCTCGGCCATGAATTGCGGAATTTTCGACACCGGCACCGAAACGTCGTGCTTGATCGAGCCGCCTTCCGGTTTTTGCGCACCCGACATGCTTTCGCGCATGGTCCAGAGCGCTTTCTGCTGCGCGACCGAGGTTGCGATCACCGCATCGCGGACCAGACCTGCCTCAAAACCCTGTTCCAGCAGCGCGTGAACCATTACCTCGGCGGTCTGAGCAGAATCCGAAGTCGAAATATCGATCAGGACATACCACGGATGCGGTTCCGACAGCGGATCGCGCACGCCTTCGATATGGCGCGTGGTAAACTCGATGCCGATCCGCGGCATCAGTTCGAAACCTGTGAGCGCAGAGCCGCAAAGCGTCGACGCCTTGTCGAACAATGCGAGCGCATCTTCGGTGGAGCCGACGCCGGCGAATGCCACCTGATGCCCGACTGGACGGGGAAAGAGTTTCAGCACTGCACCGGTAATGATGCCGAGCGTGCCTTCCGCTCCGATGAACAGGTCGCGCAGATCGTAACCGGTATTGTCCTTCTTCAGTCGACGCAGCCCGTCCCAGATTTCACCGGTCGGCAGCACGACTTCGAGCCCGAGGCAAAGCTGGCGCATATTGCCATAGGCGAGCACTGCCGTGCCACCGGCATTGGTGGACAAGTTGCCGCCGATCCGGCAGGAGCCCTCCGAACCGAGAGACAGCGGAAACAGCCGGTTGACCTCTTCGGCGGCTTTCTGCACATCGGCAAGGATCGCGCCGCCATCGGCCACCAGCACATTCGCCACCGGATCGACGTCACGGATACGGTTCATCCGGGCGAGAGAAACGATGATATCGTTTCCGCCCGCACGCGGCGTCTGCCCGCCGACAAGGCCCGTGTTTCCGGTCTGGGGAACAATCGCCGTACCGGTGGCGCTGGCGAGTTTCAGGATAGCCGAGACTTCCTGCGTCGATGCAGGTTTCAACAACATCGGCGACGCGCCTTTATAGAGGCCACGGTCTTCCTGCAGATGCGGGGCAAGGCCAGCCGCATCCGTGATCACATTGGCGCCTCCGACGATTGAAGCAAAGCGGTCGATCAGTTCCGGTGCCATCTTCAAGCCTGCCTTCGCGCTATCCATGATTACGTCTCTCCGTCCCGTGGCGCGGCGGCGCGTGCAAGCCTGTCATTGATCGCCTCGCCCAATCCTTCATTCGGGATTGGTGTCACGGCAATATTGGCAGCACCGCTGGCATCGGCGCGCTTCAGGTATTCGAACAGATTTGCCGCCGCCTGCGCAAGGTCGGCCGTCGGGCTGAGGTCGAGATTGATCGCAGCCTTTTCCATACCCGTAACCGACACGCTCCCGAAGCGGATCAGTGCTTCGCCCGGCTCGATCAAGGTCGCGTTGAGACGCACCGCGGCGCCCGGAGCATAGTGGGAGGCAAGCATGCCCGGTGCCTCGATGATGGCGGCAGGGCCGGCGCGTCGCTGCAGATCACGCCCAGCAACGTCGGCAATCTCCATTGCGGCCAGACCGCCGGGTCTCAGGAGCAGGATCGCACCGGTATCGGGATCGACACGCACAATCGTCGACTCGACGCCGATCGGTGAGACACCGCCGTTGATGATGAGCTGAAGCTTGTCGCCGAGATCTTCCATCACATGGCGCGCAGCGGTCGGGCTGATCTTGCCGGATGTGTTGGCGCTCGGCGCCGCAAGCGGTCGGTCGAAGGCGCGGATCAGCTCGTTAGCATAACCTTCCGGGCAGCGAAGCCCGACCGTTTCCAGCCCCGCGGTTGCAAGCGGATGGACGGTGCTGTCTTGCCTCAGCGGCAGGATGATAGTCAGCGGACCAGGCCAGAAGGTTTCGGCCAGCCGTCGCGACACCGGATCGAACACGGCATAACGCTCGGCCATCTCGATATCGCAGACATGGCAGATGAGCGGATTGAACTGAGGCCGCCCCTTGGTCTCGTAGATGCGCGAGATAGCCTCTGCCCGCGTCGCATCAGCGGCAAGCCCATAGACGGTCTCGGTCGGGATGGCGACGGGAAAACCGTCTTTTAACACGCGGGTCGCCTCGCTGATGGCGCGCTGCGGCTCATGGATGATATCGATGATTTCGGCTGTCATGCCGCTGTCAATACAGCGGACTGCCTGCGCTTCAAAGCCTTTTGATGATTTCGCGGACGGCAGCGCTTGGGGCGCCGAGCATCAGCACGTTGCGCATAGCCTCGCGCGGGCTGTTCGTCTGGAACAGAAGCCCGTTCTTTCGCCATTTGCGATCGATCCGCGCCTGCTCGCCCGCTTCACCTTCTACCGCAACGGCAAAATACATGCGGGAATTCCTGGGGTTTATTCGCGCGAAAAACACTTCGTCGCCGCCAATCTCGGAGGAGAAGTTGGCGATGTAGAAAGACCAGCTGACCATCGCGTCCTGTGAAAAGAAGGTGCGCGCCGCCGTTACGTGGCAATAGCCCAGATGCGGGCTACCCTCGAGTGTGCGATGGAATATGATCTTCGGGAGATGGATCGATCGATGAAAACTGTTCAGCCGCTTATGCGTGGCTTCGCCTGCAGTTTCGAGTTTCCTGCCCGTCTTCTCGGCCACCTCGTCATGGGTAAGATAACGGCGCTCGTCCGGGACCCATATGGGACGGGAACGCGAAATTCTGCCGGTGCGCAGAAATTCTGTATGGGCATTGCCGCTGCTTGGCGGCACCATCAAAGGCCTTTGCCTGTTGACCTCGTAATACCGGAGCTGTCCTGGCATGGTGGCGGCTCTTCCCAATGAATTTTGACGAACACTATTAGCAAGACCTTAACAGTCGGTTTCCTGGGCTTTCTTTGGTCGTCTTTCGTCGTCGCCAATGCAGTGGCCGATGTCGCAATGTCGCCTATGCGACAAGCCGGCATCACGCTTAAATGTGATGAAGTTCAAGGTGCCGTCTTGCTAGGGAAGACGGAAAATTGGGAAGCCGGCGGGTCGAAGAGATCTATCCGGCGCTGCCCCCCGCAACGGTGGTGGAGTTGAAGGCATGGTAGGGGCGACCCGGCCACTGGGACAGAGCCGAACGGCCGCCCGGGAAGGTGCCATGCAGTCCTTGCGGGACAACTCCTCAGCCCGGAAACCAGCCTGAGCTTGATGAAAACCGGTCGCGGAGGGCGCACGGGACGGGAATTGGCTGCCTTGATTGCCGCCGGCTTGTCCATGCCCTGAAGCTTGCTTGTATGGCGAGGAAGCATATGGACATCCACAATCAGGTTCTGCGGCAGCTGAAGAACCGCCGCGAAGGTTTCAGCCTGGAACGGCCCTTTTATATCGATCCCGATTATTACAAGCTCGATCTGGAAATCATCTGGTATCGGGATTGGCTGTTCGCCGGCCATGATTGCCAGATCAACAAGGCGGGCATGTATTTCACGTTGCAGATCGGCGATTATCCGGTTCTCGTCATCCGCACCCGCGAAGGCGATATCCGCGCCTATCACAATACCTGTCGCCATCGCGGCCACCGCGTCTGCACCAAGGAAACCGGATCCGCGACCCGTCTCGTCTGCCCCTATCACCAATGGACCTACCAGCACGACGGCTCGCTGATGTCGGCCCGTCACATGGGCGAGAATTTCGACAAGAAGCAGTTCGGCCTCAAGCCTGTCCATTGCCAGGTCGTTGCCGGCTACATCTTTGTCTGTCTCGCGACGGAGGCTCCGGATTTCGCGCCGGTTCGCACCACCGTCGAGCCCTATATGGCGCCGCACCATCTGCCCGAAACAAAGGTTGCCGCCCAGAACACCATCATCGAGAAGGCCAACTGGAAGCTCGTCTGGGAAAATAACCGGGAGTGTTATCACTGCGCCGGCAATCACCCCGAACTCTGCCGCACTTACCCCGAAGCACCGACTGCAAGCGGTGTGCAGGGGGCTGCTGATGATCCTGTGATCGCCGAACACTGGCTTCGTTGCGAGGCGGCGGGCCTGCCGAGCACCTTCACTCTGTCGAGCGATGGCCAATACCGCGTCGCCCGTATGCCGCTTATCGAGGGGGCAGAAAGCTATACGATGGATGGCAGGCGTGCCGTGCAGCTTTCGTTGTCCGACGGTGTGCAGATCTCCCATATCGGCACGATGCTGTTGTTCCATTACCCGACCACCTGGAACCATATGCTCGTCGACCACGCGATCTCCTTCCGGGTAATCCCGATCGGGCCGGAAGAGACGGCGGTCACTACCACATGGCTGGTCCACAAGGATGCGGTGGAAGGCGTAGATTACGATGTCGAGCAGCTCACCCATGTCTGGAACATGACCAACGATCAGGACCGCCAGATCGTCGAGGAAAATGCCTTCGGCATCCGCTCGCCGGCCTATGAGCCGGGGCCCTATTCCGAGGCGCATGAAGGCGGTGTCATGCAGTTCGTCGAATGGTACTCGAACTTCATGGTCGATCGCCTCCAGGGCAAGGAAAACCCGCTTTATGCGGTTGCGTGAGCCGAAAAAAACGCTCCTTCGCAATGTGCCGTCAGTTTGCGGAGGAGCCTGTTTTTATGCTGACCGGCGCGCGCGCTCATCCCCGATTACCGTGTCGAGGGCTTCGCGCCCTTGGGTCGCAAGCCAGGACCGAAACGGAATGATCTCAGGGTTGATCTCTCGCATTGCGGCAAGGTCCACGTGATCGGCCAGCGGGCCGTTATTCAGGATCGCCGCAAGCTGACCAAGATCGCTATTGGCGGCAAGGACTTCATCCGTAAAACGGGAATAGGCGATCGGACGCCCGGCAGCTTTACTGAAGGTTTCCCCCAGCTCACGACCTGTGACCGTATCGCTCGCGATCTTCATCGTCCGTCCGCCGAACCGTATTCCATCAGCAAAGATCGCGGCGACGAACTTCCCGATATCTTCCACGGCGATCAGTTGCATCGACTGGTCCGGTCTGAGGAGGAACGTGTAGCGGCCTTCCGAAAGTCCGAATGCCGGGTTGATCAGCATATCCATGAAGATCATCGGCCTGATGATTGTTGCCGTGACCGGTAGCCCGCGGATATGTGCCTCGATCCGCGGCTTGGCGTCGAAGCGGGCAATGCCGGTCGGTAAGTCTCCGGAACTGGCGCCGGAGGAATAGACGAGATGCGCGACGCCGCTTTCGGCGGCAAGATCGGCGATCGTGCAGCCTATCCTTATCTCTTCGATCTCTGACAGGTTTGCGGGCAATACGCTGAATACGCCATGGGCGTCGTTCATCTCGGCGCGAATCGCATCGACATCTGCAAACGATCCCCGCACCAATTCGGCGCCTGCCTGACGAAGGGCGATGGATCTGGGGGCAGCAGTATCTCGCACAATCGTGCGAACGGTCCAGCCTGACTTCAAAAGCGCATCGGCGACCGATCCGCCCTGTCGGCCGGTGGCACCGAATACCAGGATAGGACGTTTGTTTTCTTTCATCTGAGAACCCTCGTGGTGAACACGGGGTCTCCATATATACTGTTGAAACACAGCCGGAAGACGGCACTATTTTCAGCCTCGGGCACAGGGGTGATACTCTTGGACAATTCAGGTCAGAGCAAAACCGAAAGGCAGGTGACGCGCGATCAGGCTTTCCTACCGCAACCTGCAAATGGAATATGCGGGCGTCTGGGCGACAAATGGACGGTTCAGGTGATCTGGCGCCTCTCGCTTGCAGATGGTCGAAGGCTCCGCTTCTCTCATCTGAAACGGGAAATCGACGGTATCACGCAGCGCATGCTGACACTGACGCTACGCGGCCTGGAACGCGACGGTTTTGTTAGGCGACACTATTTTCCTGAGGTGCCGCCCCGCGTCGAATACGAGCTGACCGAGTTGGGGGCCGGCATATTGGCCTCTCTTCAGGGACTGAATTTCTGGCTCAGGGACAATTTTTCCCGCATTGAGGAAAACCGGCGCGTTTACGACGAAGCCGGCGAATAGGACATCGGCATTCTCTGCCAGGATTATGCCTGGAACAAAATCGGCATGTCTCGCGTTATCGATCGCTGAATTATATGTTGAGGAAACATTCCCATGATCGCATTCCGCATGCGCATTGCCACGGTCTTCACGGCAGCGGCCGTTTTTGCCACGAGTTTTATTCCCGTTTCCGCCGCACCCGTAATGCCGGCCGCACCGATGGCGGTGCAGACCTCCGCCAATCAGGCGACCGAGGTCCAATACCGTCGCGATCGTGATCGCCGCTATTACCGTCATGAGCGTCGCGCCTACCGCCAGGGATATTACAATGGCCATCGCGGTTATCGCGAGCGCCGCAGCGGCTACCGTTACCATAACGGCTACTGGTTCCCGCTCGCCGCATTCGCTACCGGTGCGATCATCGGCGGCGCAATCACCAACCAGCCGCGTGCTTCCGGCAGCAGCCATTACCAGTGGTGCGCCAACCGCTACCGCACCTATCGCGCTTCGGACAACACCTATGTTCCAAGAGCCGGTGTCCGCGCTACCTGCGTTTCGCCCTACAGGTAAGCGCATCCCATGACGACAAAGCCCGGACGCTGCTGCGGCCGGGCTTTCACATTTCCGCGCGAATTATCCATTCAGGATAAAAATCCTAGCGTTGTGGAATGATCCGGGACTATCGTATGAGTTGGAGACGCGGGAGGCGTCTTCATCAATCTGTAAATTGCGGGATGGAGAATTCGAAATGCCTCTGTTCAAGAAACTTGCTGTCGCAGCCGTTTCGGTGATCGTGCTCGCCGGTTCGCTCGGAACCGCGCAGGCGCTTCCGTTGCCGGCTGCACCAAACGCGCCGGTCGTGTCGGATGTCAGCAATGTGCAGTATTATCGCGACCGCGGCTGGCGCGGGGACGGCCCACGTCGCGGTTGGTACGGCGGTCATCGCGGTTACCGTTATCAGCGCGATGGCTATCGTCGTCATAGCGATGGTTATTGGTATCCGCTGGCGGCGTTTGGCGCCGGAGCCCTCATCGGCGGTGCGATCGCCTCGCAGCCGCGTTATGTCGAGCCGGCACCCAGGCCCGCTTACGGCGGTGGCGGTGGCTTGAACCCGCGTCACTATGAATGGTGCTCGGGCCGTTACCGCTCCTATGACACCTATTCGAATTCGTTCCAGCCGTATAACGGCCCGCGTCAGACCTGTTATTCGCCCTACTATTGAGTGGGGCGGCCAGTGCAGGAGAGGATCAGCCCGCGCTTCGGTGCGGGCTTTTTTTTATCCGTTACAGGATGCCGACGCGTCTTAGCAGCCACCAGGCGGCAGCCACCGAAAGCCCGATCGCGCCGAAAGCGAACAGTGTGCCGTGTTCCAGATGCGCGAACGGCAGACCTTCCGTGTTCATCCCGAAAAAGCCGGTGACGAGAGAGGGAGGCAAGAGGAAAGCCGTCATCAGCGACAGGATGTAGAGGTGGCGGTTGGTTTCCGAAGAAAGCTTGGAATCGATTTCTTCGTGTAGCAGCCGCGCCCGTTCCTGCAGCGCATAGACGTCGTGATCGACGGCTTCCAGACGGCTGATCAGGCGGGCGGCCGCATCATCGAAGCCATCCGGCATCTCGTCCTCGTCGGAAGCCGCGGCGCGCCGCATCAGGGTCAGCACGGTTCTCAAATGCCGGTGAAGCCGCACCACTGTGCGCCGTACGGGTGCAAGCTTGCGGCGTTCGTCACGCGGTGCGTTGTCGTAGACAAAGTCCTCGATCAGGTTCAGTTCTTCCGTCAATTCCATCACGAGGGTGATCAGCGTCCGCTGGAATTCCGCCACCAAGGTCTCGAACACGTCTATCGGCCGTTTGTAGCGGGCCGCATTTTTCTCCATCTGGGCCTTAAGCCGGTCGATGGAGCGCAGCGGCTGCAGTCTCGTGGTGATGATGATGCGGTCGGAGACGAAGAAATGCAGCCAGCCGATATCGCGCGTCTCGCTGTCGAACTCCTTCTGGAAGTCGATCAGCGTACCATAGATCAGCTGTTCGTCGAGAATGATCGCGGCATGGGTATCGCGTGTCGTCAGCGCCGCAAGTGCCGGCGGTGTCACGCCGGGCAGGGTTTCGAGAAAGGCCGGCACCCGGCTGTCGGCAAGGTTCAGATGCAGCCAAAGAAAACTATCTTCGACATCGAGTTCCCTGGCCGTCGTTTCGAGCGGAAGCCGTGAGCAGGAGCGTGTCGGCGCATCGAAACGATAGGCCCAGACAAGGCCGGGAATGGCAGGCGTCATCAGCGGTGGTGTGTCCATCGGCAGAACTCCGGAATCCTGAAGACCTTCTAGATTAAACTCGCGAAAGAATCTTTAGCGCGCCTGACAGCCCGCGCTTTATCATTTCGCTTTCCCCTCATGCGCGACTGCTTCATGATGGGACAACCTTCCGATTGACAATCTTAATTACGTTTACGTAAAAGGTAATCGCTTGTCTGGAAAGGCAAGGCTGCACGGCTGATGAGGAGGATCACATGTACAGCGCCCCGGTGGAGGAAATTGCCTTCACACTGAACCACGTTGCCGGTCTTTCCACTGCCCTGGAGGAGGGGCGCTTCGGCGACCTCAGCGCTGATCTGGTGGCAGCGATCCTCGAAGAGGCCGGGCGTTTTGCCTCCGGCGAAATCGCACCGCTGGGCGAGAAGGGCGATCGCGAAGGCGCGAAACTCGACGATGGCGAGGTGAAGACGCCGAAAGGCTGGCCCGACCTCTATCGCCGCTGGCGCGAAGGCGGCTGGAATGGCCTGACAGCGCCGGAAGCCTATGGCGGCCAGAACCTGCCGCATATGCTCAATGTCGCAGCGCTCGAAATGTGGAATTCCGCCTCGATGGCTTTCGCATTGGCTCCGACGCTGACGATGGGCGCGATCGAGGCGCTCACGGCTCATGGTTCGGATACGCTGAAAGAAACCTATCTGGAAAAGATGGTATCCGGCGAATGGACAGGCACGATGAACCTGACCGAACCGCATGCCGGTTCTGATCTCGGCGTCCTGAAAACCCGAGCCGAACCGCGCGAAGACGGTACCTATCGCATCTTCGGCCAAAAGATCTTCATCACCTGGGGCGAACATGATGCCGCCGACAATATCATTCATCTCGTCCTCGCCCGCTTAGCCGATGCGCCGGCCGGCACGCGCGGTATCTCGCTTTTCCTGGTGCCGAAATTCCTGGTGAACGAGGATGGTTCGCTTGGCGAGCGTAACGATGTTCTCTGCCACTCGATAGAGCACAAGCTCGGCATTCACGGTTCGCCTACCTGCACGATGATCTTCGGTGATGGCCGGTTCGGCGAGGAGTGGGGCGCTGTCGGTTATCTCGTTGGTGAGGAGAACAAGGGCCTCGCCTGCATGTTCACGATGATGAACAACGCGCGCCTTGCGGTCGGCATTCAGGGCGTTGCGATCGCTGAGGCAGCCACCCAGAAGGCGATTGCCTTCGCCAGGGAGCGGACGCAGGGCAAGGCGCTTGGCTGGAAGGCGAATGGCCAGAATGGGACGCAGAACGGGGGCCAAAACGGAGGAATGAGCCCGATCATCCAGCATCCGGATGTCGCCCAGATGCTGCTTACCATGAAGTCGTTGACCCAAGGCGCGCGCGCGATCTGTTACGCCTGCGCCCATGCGACCGACATGTCCCACCATTATGAAGGCGAAGAGGCGCAGCATTGGGCCGAGCGGGCAGCGCTGCTGACCCCGATCGCCAAATCCTTTTCCACCGATATCGGCGTGGATGTCGCCTCGCTCGGCATTCAGGTCCATGGCGGTATGGGTTTCATCGAGGAGACCGGTGCCGCGCGCTATCTGCGCGATGCCCGTATCGCCCCGATCTATGAAGGCACCAACGGCATCCAGGCCATCGATCTCGTCACTCGTAAACTACCGCTCTCAGGTGGCGATCAGGTGAAGGGGTTCCTCGCTGAGTTGAAGCAGGTTGCCGAAGACGTTGCCGCCCGCAACGATTCGGCATTCGGAGAGACCGGCGACCGGCTACGTGCCGCGATTGCCGCTCTGGAAGCTGCAACCGCCTGGCTGCTGCAGGCACAGGCGGATGGCCGCGTGACCGATGCCCTGGCAGGAGCGACACCCTATCAGCGTCTGTTCGGACTTGTTCTGACCGGTGTTTATCTGGCCAAGGCCGGGTTGGTTGCCGCGGACAATGGCGAAGGCAATGGTCGCGTAAACCTCTGCCGCTTCATGGCGGAAAACCTTCTGGCGGAAACCTCGGCCCTGAAGGATCGCGTCATCGCCGGCTCCGAGAGCCTCGCTGCGGCCCGTAGCCTTCTGGATTGAGGAAGACATTTTGACCGAGCATATCATTGTCGAACGCACCGCCGCCCATCCCGGCGTTCTGATCATCCGTTTCAACCGGCCGGAAAAGAAGAACGCCATCACCGCCGCCATGTATCAGCGCATGACGTCGGCACTCGAAGAGGCAAATGCCGATGACGAGGTGAAGGCTGTCGTATTTCTCGGCACCGAGGGCTGCTTTTCCGCCGGCAACGACATGGGGGATTTTATCGGCTACGCGATGTCCGGTTCCAGCGAACCGCCAGCCGGAGCGATTTTCATCAAGGCGCTGGCTCTGTCACAAAAGCCGCTCATTTCCGGTGTCGACGGTCTCGCGATCGGCATCGGCACGACGCTCAATCTGCATTGTGACCTGACGGTTGCTTCCGGCCGCAGCGTGTTCAAGACACCTTTCGTCGATCTCGCTCTGGTGCCCGAGGCGGGATCCAGCCTGCTCGCTCCTCGCGTCATTGGCCATCAGCGTGCTTTCGCGCTTCTGGCGGCCGGCGAGGGTTTCTCGGCAGACTATGCTTTGAATGCCGGATTGATCTGGAAGGTCGTCGGCCCGAACGAGGTGGAGATGGAAGCGCTGGCGCTTGGCGCCGAACTGGCGAAGAAGCCACCTCAGGCGCTGCAGATCGCCCGCGATCTCGTCCGTGGCCCGCGCGACGAGGTTCTCGCGCGCATCGATGAGGAGCTCGTCCATTTTTCCGCTCGGCTGAAAAGTGCCGAGGCGCGCGCGGCCTTCGAGGCTTTCATGCGGCGTTGAGCTTCAAGGTGACATCGGCCTGCCGATGCGGACAAGATCGTCAGCACCGGCAGGCCGGTCTGCTCGGGCGGGCAGACTTTGTTTTAAGGCTGTGGCTCCAATGCCTGCTCCAGGGCGGTGCCGACGGGATTGATGTCACCGACGAAGCGGATGAGATCCGCCATGGTGAAATGCCCGGCCTTTGCGCTTGGCAATTCCGGCTTCCAGTCCGATTGCCGCCAGAGGAAGGAATCGTGGTCGCCATGCACCATGCCGAGGAAAGTCTCGGCGACGATCGTCGAGGCCATCGGGCCTAGGCGCTCGCCCTTGTGGTAATGTTCGGCCTCTTTCAGCGCGTAATACCAGAGCGGTGTTTCTTCATGTAGGCCGTGTTTCTTGGCGGCCTTACCGTCCGGTCCGGTGGCTATCTGCGTGGGTTTAAGTGGTGTGAGGCCCATCGCCCGACAGACCGCCTGGCCTGAAGGAAGGCCGATCTGTACCCCACGTCTGAGGTTGCGGAAGGCAAGATTGAATTCTCGCACGGCAGGCGCGGGAACGCCATCTGCTCCGGGCAGGGTATGCAGCGCCGGCGTCAGCAGCGGATCGATACGGCGGCTGTGGTTCAGCGCGAAATTGCCGCCAGGTGGCGTGCCGAGGTCGAAATAGCGCCGCCAGTCGATAACCCAGTTGGACGGTAGCGTGTTCTGCGCGGATGGCGGAGGTGCCGGCGGCACCGGTGCAAGCTCCCCGGTGATCGAGCCGGATTTTCCGGTGAAGAAAAACAGCAGACCGAGCGTGCCGTTGGCGATCGAATCCGCCGTCGGATTGAACACCTGGTTATGGCTATAGGTCTGCCGCACCATCGAATGCCCGAGCCGGTAACAAGCAGCGGCGAATTCCGCCGGCATGTAGGGCCGTTGCTTGAAGCGATAGAACCGCCGGCCCTGATGCTTGATCTTCTGGATCAGCCCCGGTTCGGTCAGCCGTTCGACGAAATCGAACAGCACGATCCATTGATAATGCCAGGTGACGATGCGCCGGGCTTCCTTAAATTTGGCATCGTCGCTCAACCCCGGCTGTTCGGCGGCCACCTTGTCGAATACCTTGTTGTGGAACTTCAGCATCAGGAGATGCATCTGCGCCACGAGCAGGTTTTCGTCATTGCGCTCGTCGAAGATCAGCGCATGTCCGACCTGGTTGCGCGGCAGGTCATTCGGCAGCGTTGGGATGGTGCGGCCGTTTTGCTCGCCCGACTCGGCCGCATGACCGATCAGCATCTTGCCGAGGATCTTCGGCTTCGCGGGGTCACGCTGGTAGAGATAGGGATGGATACCCGGCCCATCGCCATAGACGGAATCGAGATCGAGCGCCGGCGTGCGGAAATTGACCGTCGCCATCGGATCGGCCTTCTGCTGGTCGAGTGGCGTGGTGTCGAGCGTGATGTCGTGGTCGATGAACTGGCCGAGATAGGTATAGCCGGCCGGGACGTTCATGTTGTCGCCGGCGGGCTCGGGATTGCCCGCCGCGTCGAGCTTGTCCAGCATCGCCGCCGCCAGCTCCGCCAGCGCGTCGTCGCTCGCCGAAAGCGGCAGAAGATTTGGAAACATCACCCCGAATTTGCCGGGATCACCTATGCCGTCAAAGGAATGCAGCGTTTCCGGCCTCATGCCGCGCACGCCATGCCCATGCATCGCTACATCTGTCATGATTTCCCCTCCCATCGCAGCAAAGCACGTCATATGCTTCTTCAGGCTGCGAGGCGGCGAAATATGCGCTCGACCTAATGTTCGGTAAATTGGAGCGCCGCTAAACCTGCCGAAAGCGATACCGGAAAGTGTACCGCTTCGGCGCTTTGCAGGCAGCTTGGCTCGAACTGGGGCGCAAACTGCCCCGATTTAGCGCGAAAGCAGCGCCACGGCCTCCACATGCGGCGACCACAGGAACTGGTCGATCGGCGTCACCGACTTGATGCGATAGCCGGCATCGACGAGAATCTTGAGGTCTCGCGCAAGCGTCGCCGGGTTGCAGGAAACGGCCACGACCGTCTTGATCCCGGAGCGGACAAGCTCCTTCACCTGAACTTCGGCACCGGCGCGCGGCGGGTCGAAAACAGCCGCGTCATAGACCTTCAGCTCCTGCGCCGTCATCGGGCGACGGAAGAGGTCGCGCTTCTCAACGGTGACCGGCTTCAGCCCTTGCGTATTGCGCGCGGCAAGATCCAGCGCCTTGAGCGGCTTTTCCTCGCCCTCGACGGCATGCACTTTCGCCTTGCGGGCGATCCTGAGCGTAAACGTGCCGGAACCGGCAAACAGGTCGATCACCCGCTTGGCCTTGCCGAGGTGACCCATCACCAGTTCCGCCATCGCCTCTTCCGCAGGCTTGGTCGCCTGGGTGAAGGCACCGGGCGGCGGCGAGACGTTGACGCCACCGAACTCGATGATCGGCTTCGTCGGCTCGAGAACGATCTCGTCATTGACGGAAACCCGCGCGATACCCTTCAGCGAAAGGACCGCTTCGGTCACCGCACGGCGCTGCTTGTCGTCGAGCTTCTTTAAGCCCTCGGCAGCCAGATCGAGTCCGGACAGTGTTTCCAAAACGGTGAGACGGAAGGTTTCCGAACCCTGTGCAAGCGATGCTGCCACGGTGCGGATCGCGGGAAGCCTCGCCACGATGCCGGGCGAGGCGATGGGACATTCCTCGATAGACACGATATGGTTGGTTTCCGCCCGGTTGAAGCCGAGCAGCAGTTCTTTTTCGGTCTTGCGAACCGAAAACACCGCACGGCGCCGTTCGCCGGGATGGCAGGCGATCGTTTCGCCGACGTCCGGCGTTAGCCCGCGCGCCTTCAGAGCATCGATGACAAGCTCGCGCTTGAAGGCGTTGTAAGCCGGTGCCGCCAGATGCTGCAGCGAACAGCCGCCGCAATTGTCCCGGTCGGGATTGAAATGCCGACAGATCGGCTCGATCCGGTCTGGCGACGGATCGGAGGTCGACATGACGGTGCCGTAATCGCCATTGCGGGCGATCGCCAGCGTTTCTCCGGGCAGCGCGTAAGGCACATAGACCGGCCCGTATTCGCTTTCGGCAACCCCGTGGCCCTGTGCGCCGAGCCGCTCGATGGTGACGGTGAGCGTGCTCATGAGGGCTTCCTTCCGCCAAGCAGGAATTCGATATTCCCGTCTCCGCCGGCAATCGGCGAGGGGATCAGGCCGAGGCTTTCCCAGCCCATGTCTTCCTTCAGCCAGCGCTCCAGCTCGGCTGCCACATCCGGCGCCGTATCGGGCTGTTTCAGCAAGCCGCCCTTGCCGACATTCTCGCGGCCCGCCTCGAATTGCGGCTTCACCAGCAGCACACAGGCACTGCCCGGTTCCGCCAGTTCCAGCGCCGGGGGAAGCGCAAGCTTCAGCGAGATGAACGAGACGTCGGAAACGATGAAGTCGACCGGCTCGTCGTCGATGTCTTCGGTGGTCATCTCGCGGGCGTTGAGCCCCTCGATATTGGTGACCCGTTCATCGTCCCTCAACCGCTCATGCATCTGGTCATGGCCGACATCGACGGCGATCACATGCTCTGCTCCACGCTCCAGCAGAACTTGGGTAAAGCCCCCGGTCGAAGCGCCGACATCAAGGCAGGTCAGGCCTTCGGGATCGAGGCCGAAGTGATCGAGCGCCGCAATCAGTTTCAGCGCTGCGCGCGAGACATAGGTGCTCGCCGGATCATCGACGGCGATCTTCGCGTCTGCCGAGACGGTTTGTGCAGGCTTGGTCACCACCTTGCCGTCGACCTTCACCGTGCCGCGCGCAATCGCGTCGCGCGCCCGCGAGCGGCTGTCGAAAAGATTAAGCGTGACCAGCAGCTGGTCGAGGCGGACGGATGAGGAAAGTTGGTTCATGCGGCTCTCTTGGCGGTTTCCGTGCCGCAAGGCAAGAGTAATGGGCAGCTCGCGGGCTTGCAGGCTACGGAATTCATCCCTCCGCCGTCAGCTTGGCAACACAAATCCAGCCTGAACATCTGCAACCATTCCGCAGGTTTTGAGGCGGTGTGAGAGGTTGTGAGTTGAAGCGGCCTTGAATCGGGTGCAAGCTGTCGGGGCGGGCTTTCGGAATTACACCATGCGCCGTTATGCTGATGATCCTGCTTCATATGATTGTCTGACGATCACGCTTCATTGGCTGGTCGCCCTGCTGATCCTCGGATTGATTGCACTGGGCTTCGTCATGACGCGCAGTTCCATCGATCCGGCCCTGCAGTTTTCGCTGTTTCAGTGGCACAAGTCATTCGGCATGCTGGCTCTGCTGGTGTCGCTGATACGCTTTGTCCATTCGCTCCTGCGCGTCCGGGTAACACCAATCACGGGCATGAGCTTTCCGGAACATCTGGCGGCGCGGGCAATGCATCACCTGCTACAACTTCTGGCATTGATGGTGCCGTTTGCCGGCTGGATGATCGCTTCCGTCTCGACGCTGGAAATACCGACATTCGCTTTTGATCTCTTTGTCGTTCCGCATCTGCCGGTCCCTAAATCCGATGCCGCAGAAGCCTGGTGGACGACGGCGCATGCGGTGCTTGCCTATCTCACCCTTGCGCTTGTGGCGCTCCATTCGAGCGCGGCGCTCTATCATCATTACCGGAGGCGCGACGCCGTATTGATCCGCATGCTCGGCGCTCGCGCTATCGATGCAACAAGGGTCCGTCAGGGAGGTGACGTGTCATGATCCGAGGAGCCGCAATCCTGGCCGCATTCGTTTTCTGCGCATCGTTTCCGCCATTCGTCGTAGCGGCGGCAAATGTCCCGAGCCTGACGGAGGCCGCGGGGCGCTACACGATCACCAGCGCCTCCGATATCCGCTTTCACGTCGATCAGGTCGGCGGCGGCGGTATCAAGGGAGGTTTTGGCAAATTTTCCGGCAGTTTCAATCTCAAGGCCGGTGATCTGGCCCATGCGATGGTGAGTTTCGACCTGAAGCCGCAAAGCGTCAGCACCGGTCAGGCGCGCGTCGATGCGTTCCTGCGTTCCAGTGCCGTTTTCGATTCCGATCATTATGACACGATCACGTTCCGCTCAGATCGGGTCGAGCAGACCGGTCCCGACAGTGCCCGCATCAGCGGCACTCTGACCGCCAAGGGGCATAGCGCATCTGAAAGCTTCGACGTGAAGCTGACGTCATGGAATGGCAGGATGATCGGCTTTACCGTCAGCGGAAAAATACTGCGGTCGCATTACGCCATGGATGTCGGTACGCCGATTTACTCCAATATCGTGCAATTCGACATGATGGTGCAAGGCCAGCGTAATTGAAGGAGTTGCTCTAACCCGCAGCCCCCACGCCGATCATCGTCTTGCCGAGCGCGCCGAACACCGTCTTGACGATGCCGGCGCGGTCGAGGCCTGCCTTGGCATACATGACATCCGGGCTCGCCTGTTCCATCCAAATATCCGGCAGAACCATTGAACGCACCTTCAATCCGTGGTCGATC
The DNA here is from genome assembly GCA_002500765.1 of Neorhizobium sp. UBA7851. Lineage (GTDB taxonomy): Bacteria > Pseudomonadota > Alphaproteobacteria > Rhizobiales > Rhizobiaceae > Neorhizobium. Next base: position 35,455 of record DLSX01000130.1, on the reverse strand, counting down.
AAGCCTTCGGTGGCGAGGAACTGCAGCACATGGCTGCCGAAACCGCCGATGGCACCTTCCTCGATGGTGATCAGCACCTCGTGGTGGCGGGCCAGCTGGCGGATCAGGTCATGGTCGAGCGGCTTAGCGAAACGGGCATCCGCAACCGTCGTAGAAAGGCCGGCAGCTTCCAGATCTTCCGCAGCCAGCAGACAGTCCTTCAGGCGCGTGCCGAAGGAGAGCAGCGCCACCTTGGAGCCTTCCTTGACGATACGGCCCTTGCCGATCTGCAAAATCTCGCCGCGTTCAGGCAATTCGACGCCGACGCCCTCGCCGCGCGGATACCGGAACGAGATCGGGCCGTCGTCGTAAGCCACGGCGGTGCGCACCATGTGTTTCAGCTCCGCCTCGTCGGCGGCAGCCATCACCACCATGTTCGGCAGCGTTGCGAGGAATGTCGTGTCGAACGACCCCGCATGGGTCGGGCCGTCGGCACCGACGAAACCGGCGCGGTCGATCGGGAAACGCACGGGAAGCCCCTGGATCGCCACGTCATGCACGACCTGGTCGTAACCGCGCTGCAGGAAGGTGGAATAGATGGCGCAGAATGGCTTGAAGCCTTCGGTTGCAAGACCTGCCGCAAACGTCACCGCATGCTGTTCGGCAATGCCGACATCGAAGGTGCGGGACGGATAAGCTTTAAGCATCTTGCCGAGACCGGTACCATCCGGCATGGCGGCGGTGATGCTAACGATCTTGTCGTCAAAGCCCGCTTCCTGCACCAGCGCGTCACCGAAGACGCTCGTATAGGACGGCGCATTCGGTTTCGCTTTGGCCTGCGCGCCGGTGATGACGTCGAACTTGTTGACGCCATGATATTTGTCGGCTGCAGCTTCCGCCGGCGGATAACCCTTGCCCTTCTGGGTCACGACATGGATCAGCACCGGGCCATGCGCATTGTCGCGCACATTGCGCAACACGGGCAGGAGATGATCGAAGGAATGGCCGTCGATCGGGCCGATGTGGTAGAAGCCGAGTTCCTCGAACATCGTGCCGCCGGTCACGTAGCCGCGGGCATGTTCGACGGCGCGGGTGATTGCCCGGTCGACGGAGCGGCCAAGATAGCCGGTCAGCTTCTTGCCCATTTCGCGCACGCCCATATAGGCGCGGCCTGATGCGAGACGCGCCAGATAGGCGCTCATCGCGCCAGTCGGCGGCGCAATCGACATGTCGTTGTCGTTGAGGATAACGATCAGCCGTGCGTCGAGCGCACCGGCATTATTGAGCGCCTCGAAAGCCATGCCGGCCGACATCGAGCCGTCGCCGATGACCGAGATGACGTTGCGCTTCTTGCCGGCAAGTTCCGCGCCCACGGCCATGCCGAGACCGGCCGAAATCGAGGTAGACGAGTGCGCGGCACCAAACGGGTCGTATTCGCTCTCCGCCCGGCGGGTGAAGCCGGAAAGACCATCCTCCTGCCGCAATGTGCGGATGCGATCACGGCGGCCGGTCAGGATCTTGTGCGGATAACACTGATGACCGACATCGAAGATCAGCCGGTCGTCGGGTGTATTGAAAACCTTGTGGATGGCGATCGTCAGCTCGACAACGCCGAGGCCGGCACCCAGATGGCCGCCCGTCTTCGATACCGCGTCGATCATCTCGTCGCGCACTTCACGGGCAAGCTTTGGCAGGTCGCGATCATCGACTTTTCTAAGATCGGCGGGAAGCTTGACGGTGTCGAGCAGCGGCGTCACGGGCAGGGAAGTCACGGAGGCTGGCTTTCTCTTCTTGTTTTCTTTTAAAGGCGCTATGTCTCGAAAGATGAGCAGAAAACGGACTTTTTCAAGTTTTACAAGGAATGGTTTCTAATCGATTTTAGCTTGCGGGCAAGGGGGAGGGCAAAGGAACGAACTCCTCTTCGTCGCCCGGAACGATGTCGAAACGGCCCGTGCGCCACTCTTCCTTGGCTTTTTCAATGCGTTCCTTGGAGGACGAAACGAAGTTCCACCAGATATAACGCTTCGAATTCAGCACCGCGCCGCCGAACAGCATGACGTGACAGCCGAGAAGTCCGGCCTGAAGGGTGATCTCGTCGCCGGCGCGGAAAACCAGCAACTGATCCGGTGCGAATCGGTCGCCTGCGATTTCCAGTTCGCCGGAAAGAATATAGAGCGCCCGTTCCTCATGCCCCGCCGAAAAGGGAAAACGTTTGCCCGGCTCGAGTTGCAGGTCGACATAGAGCGTGTCGGTGAAAGTCGCGACCGGAGAGCCAAGGCCTTCGAAGGCTCCAATGACCACCCGGCCTCTTGCGCCGTCCCAATCGATCACCGGCATGACCTCTTTACCGGTATGGGCAAAGGCGGGATCCATCTCTTCCTTTTCGTCCGGCAGCGCCAGCCAGGTTTGCAGCCCGGACATCGACAAGGGATGGCCGCGCAGGTTTTCCGGCGTCCGCTCAGAATGCACGATGCCGCGCCCGGCGGTCATCAGGTTGATATCGCCGGGGCGAATGACGAGTTCGGTACCCAGACTGTCGCGATGTTTGATTTCGCCATCGAACAGATAGGTGACCGTGGAAAGCCCGATATGCGGATGCGGCTTCACATCCAGCGCCTCGTCAGGCTTCAGGATTGCCGGCCCCATGCGATCGAAAAAGATGAATGGCCCGACTAATCGCCGCTGCCGGCTGGGCAGCGCCCGGCGCACGGAAAAGCCGCCGATATCGGAAGAGCGCGGAATGATCAGGTTCTCGATTGCATCACAGGCAAAGGCGTCGCCTGCGGCGGGATCGGTTCCGGGGAAAAACGACATCGAGTTGTCTCCGTCTTGGATGCCTATTCTAGTGTGGTCGCAGCGGGGCGGACAACTGTTATACGGGTCTCAATAGGGGCGGTCGCCACCCGAATACAGATCCATCTGCTCATCATCTTCGGGTGGAGGAAACATCTCGGTCACGAAAGTCTCGGGATCGGAAACGAATTCCCTCATCAGCGAGAAGTGGTCGGTCTCTCTGAAATCGGTCTCATCAAGCCCATTCTTCGTCATCCGCAGCAGCCGCGCGCCAGGATAGGCCATGATCATCGGTGAATGCGTCGCGATGATGAACTGTGCTTCTCCGGCGTTTTCCGCCTCGCGCAAGATCCGCATCAGTTCGATCTGCCGCCTTGGGGAAAGCGCGGCTTCCGGCTCGTCGAAGATAAAGATGCCGCGCCGTCGGCACCGCTCGTGGAAGAAACGCAGAAATCCTTCGCCATGCGAGTAGGATAGAAAATCCGGCCCCATCTCGTTGCTCTCCTTGGCGGCCTGATCGAGATAGCGGGCGACCGAGAAGAATGTCTCCGCCTTGAAGAACCAGCCGGCGGACACTTTCGGCAACCAGCCTCCGACAAGGCATTTGGACAGGATACCACCGGGTGTTTCCATCGCCATCGAGTGATCGACCGGACGATAACCATTGCCGTCGCCAGCGTCATCGAACCCGGCAAGCACGGCGATGCCTTCCAGCAGCGTGGATTTGCCCACGCCGTTCTCTCCCACGATAATCGTGATCGGGTGATCGAACCGAAGAGAAAAATCTCCGTCTTTGAAGAGCGGAAGCGAGAAGGGATAGGAACTGAAGTCCGTCCAGGTGCTTTTGATCGAAATGCTGCGCAGATAGGGCGGCTTGGTTCGAAACTTGGGCTTCTTGCTCATGGACACCCTGCATCATCGCATTGGCTTCGGCAGGTGACGCCCCGCCGCAACCGAAGGATCGTTTCGGGCGCTGCCCAAAGAAGAGTTTTATTCTCCGTCGAGCGGTTCCACGCCCTGCATCTTGCCGGCGCGGTCGAGGCGGATCTTTTCGATCCGGTTCTCCGCCGCATTGAGCAGCTTTTCGCAATGCTTTTTCAGCGCTTCGCCGCGCTCGTAAATGGCGATGGATTCGTCCAGAGCCACGTCGCCGCGTTCCAGCCGTGCAACGATGCTCTCAAGCTCGGCAACTGCCTTTTCGAAGGAATAACCGGTGACATCGATCGTATCGGTGGTTTCGGTCATGTCCTTCATCCTCTCATCAGTCTCACGATATGCATGCCGGCGGATTCTGCCAGTCCTTCCAGATCATAACCACCCTCGAGCAGGCTGACGACCCGGTTGTTGGCGTATTTCCCAGCAATTTCCATCAGCCGCCCGGTTGCCCAGTCGAAATCGTCGCCGACAAGGTTGATCTGCGCCAGCGGATCGCGGTGATGGGCATCGAAGCCTGCCGAGATGATGATGAAATCCGGCCGGAAGTCATGTAGCCTCGGCAAGACCCGGTCCTTGAATGCGTCGCGGAAATGGTCGCTGCCGTCATTGGGGGAAAGCGGCGCGTTGACCACCGTGTTCTTCGCACCCGTCTCGTTTTTCGCCCCGGTGCCGGGATAGAGCGGCATCTGGTGGGTGGAGCAGAACAGAACCGACGGATCGTCCCAGAAAATGTCCTGGGTGCCGTTGCCGTGATGCACGTCCCAGTCGACGATAGCAACCCGCTCGACCCCATAGGTCTGCTGTACGTGGCGTGCGGCAATCGCCGCATTGTTGAACAGGCAGAACCCCATCGCTTTCGATTTTTCGGCGTGGTGGCCGGGAGGCCGGGCCGCAACGAAGGCATTGTCCACCTTGCCGGTCATCACGTCGTCGACGGCCGCCATCGCTCCGCCGATACCGGTGAGTGCTGCCTGCAGGCTCTTGGGCCCGACATAGGTATCCGCCTCGACCTGATGGATCGTGTCCTCTTCGGGAATTTCCCGCATCACCGCGCGCAGATGCTCTTCCGGATGCGCCAGGAGAACCGCATCTTCATTCGCCTGGGGCGCCTCCTTGCGGGCCAGGTCGGCAAAATTTGGATGCTGAAGCGCAATCGCCAGCGAACGAAGCCGGTCAGGCCTTTCGGGATGTCCTTCGGGAACGGGGTGTTCGAGAAAAATCTGGTGTTCGTAGAGTCGGGTGGTCATTCGGCTACCCCGGCGTTCCGCCACTCGGGCGGCCTGTCAATATCTCGTTCACGACATGGCGCATCCATGGCATTTTTTCAAGCGTCGGCACTTGCCCCAATCCGGGTTTGCGCGGAAAGAATAACAGATAGGTAAATTGGAAATCAGAGGCGGGTGTGGTCAAGGATAAGATCAAAGCGTCGGATTTTCGCGTCACTTTTCGCGATATCGACATGAACGGACAGATGTTCCGCTCGACTTATATCGATCGCGCGGAGGAAGCGGTCGCCGATTTCTGGCGACGCCGGAAAGCTCAATCCGATGATCCGGCCTTCGTTACCGGCAAGGTTTCGGCGACATTCCACGAGCCGCTCAAAATCGGCGACGTGGTCCACACCCATGTCGGCGTCAGCAAGATCGGCGGCAAGTCCGCAGGGTTCCTCGTCAGGATGACGCGCGGTGATGAGGCGGTCGCCGAAGTCGAGGTGGTCTGGGTCGCGATCGATCAAGCCCATGCGTCAGTCGCGCTTCCGGAGGAATTGCGCGACTGGCTTTATTCGTTTCTCGATTGACGCTCTAAGCGCGCTGCGGCAGCAGCGGATAACCGACCATGACGGCACGTCCGGCGAGGGCTGCGATAAGAGCCTTCAGCACGTCGCCCGGAATGAAGGCCAGCGAGCCCATGAATGCCTTGGAAAAGCCGAGACCGGTGACTAGCGCCAGGTAGCTGATACCGCAGACATAAAGAACGATGACGCCACCGAAGAGTGCGGCGACGAAGAAGTTGACGGTCTGCACGAAGCCGGCCTGACTGCGGCTGACGAGAAGCTGCGACAGATAGCCGGTCGTCAGCGCCGCCAGAACCCAGCCGATCAGATAACCGGTGGTCGGCGCCATGAAGACGGCAAGACCGCCGCGCCCGCCGGACAGAACCGGAAGTCCGATGGCCGCGAGAACGAGGACCAGCAGGACCGAAATCGTACCGCGCTTGGCGCCGAGCACGACACCGGCCAGCATCACGCCGAGAGACTGGGCGGTGATCGGAACCGGAATGAAGCCCAGCATGATCGGCGGAACCAGACCGAGGGCGACAATGATGGCGGCAAAGAGCGCCGAAAGAACGAGGTCGCGGGTAGCCATTGTGTCTGTATCCTTAATGCTGAGCCTTCTAGTCACTTCTGACTGCGGATGCCGCGGGCGTCAATGGCCGCGGCAATCTCGTCGGCGCTGCGAAGCGTCGTGATGATAAGGGGGACGATGATGGAAAGCGGACGGGGTTTCAATCCGCGGGCGTAATGCGCGTCGCGGATCACCTCGTAGCGGCTGAGGATTTCCGGGACAAAACGGATGACGAGGCCGATCGAAAGGCCGACATCCGATGCCTTCAGCAAACCAAGGCGCTCGAGCGGCATTGCCGCCTTGGTGATTACGTCGATGAAATCTCCGGTCGTGGTTGTCGCGGTGACGAGGCTGGCGAACAGCGCCAGGGCAGCCAACCGGAAAAGCGCGACAAGACCTTCGGTGACGCCGCTGAAAACCCCGGTGAACAGGGCTACGACGACAACGATCAACACAAAAGGGCGCATCCGGCGCCAGATTTCTGCAGCACTTATTCGCAGCAAGGCATGGCAGGCAAGGCCGACAAACGCCGCTATGGCGAGCACGACGGGATGATTGATCGTGAAGAGAGCCAGGCTGATCACCGACAGCGAAGCGAGCTTCAAGCCCGCAGGCATGCGGTGAAGCATGCTGTCGCCATCGATATGCAGCGAGCGCATTACGCTGATACTCCGTGCATCGCCCGATATTCGCCGATGACCGCAGCGGGTTCCCCATCGGCGGCGATCCTGCCTTCATGAACCAGAAGAACACGGTCCAGACCGGCCACGAGATCGAGATCGTGGCTGATGACGATGACATCCTCCGGGAGTGTCCAGATGGTCTTTTCCACAAGGTTTCGGTTCTTGATGTCGAGCTGGTTGGTCGGCTCGTCCATCACCAGGATTTTAGGCTCGGTGACCAGCACTGAGGCCAGCGCCGCCAGCTGCAATTCGCCGCCGGAAAGCTCGTGCGCGCGCCGGTCGCCGAGATGACGGATGCCGAAGCGATCCAGCACGGCATCGACTGCCGCCGCCACTGTGTCCTTCGAGAGTTTCCGCGATTTGAGACCCAGCGCGATATCCTCGCGCAGCAGCGGCAGGATGATCTGGTTTTGCGGGTTCTGGAAGATGAAGCCGCTCTGCCCGCGGGCCTCGTCTTCCTGCGCGACCGTATCGAAACCGTTGACTATGACCCGACCGGAGGATGGCTTGACCAGCCCGTTGATCATCCGCGCGAGCGTCGTCTTGCCGGATCCGTTCAGTCCGATAATGCCGATCCGCCGTCCGCTCAAGTTCAGGTCGAGCGGATGGATGACCGTACGGCCTTCGAAACGAACCTCGACCTTTTCAAAGTGAATATCCAAACCAGATCCTCAAATGCCTTCGCGTCTATAAACCGGTGCTCCCGACAAAGGAATTCGGAACAAAAAAAGAACATTGCAAAGGTTGTGTCGACGACCTAGTCTCAAGCGCATGGCTATCTTGATTCCGAACGAGCAGGCGCGAAGAATCTTCCTGGAGCGGCAACAGCTTTCCGCTCCGCCCGGCCGCGCGCTGCCCAAGGCCGGCCTGCTGCAGCTCATCGACGATCTTGGCTTCGTCCAGGTGGACAGCATCGCCACTGTCGAGCGCGCCCATCACATGATCCTGTTTTCCCGAAACCAGACCTACAGGCGCGAGCATCTGACGGCGCTTCTGGAAAAGGACGGTGAGCTTTTCGAGCACTGGACGCATGATGCCTCGATCATCCCGGCGCGGCTGTTTCGCTATTGGAAACACCGTTTTCGCCGCCGTGGGCCGGTCCTTGCCGAACGCTGGCGCAAGTGGCAGGGTGAGGGGTTTGATAGCACCTTTGAGGAAACGCTCCGGCACATAACGGAAAACGGCGCGATCATGTCCCGCGACATGAAGGTGGAATACCACAAGTCCGGCGGCTGGTGGAACTGGCATCCGAACAAGAGCGCGCTTGAATATCACTGGCACACCGGCAAGCTGGCAATTTCCGGCCGGGTGAATTTCCAAAAAATCTACGACCTGACGGAACGGGTCATCGCGTCCCATCACCATGAACCGGAAGTCGAACACGACGCATTTGTCGACTGGGCCTGCCGCAGCGCGCTGAAGCGTCTGGGATTTGCCACATCCGGCGAGATCGCCGCCTTCTGGGATATCGTCACGCCGATTGAGGCGCGAGACTGGGTGGTGGCGCATCGAAACGAGCTGGTCGAGGTACTGATCGGCACCGCCGACGGCAGCAAGCCGCGCGCCTCCTTCGCGCTGCCGGGCTTTCCCGAAAACCTCGGCATCATCCCCGAACCACCGGCCCGAATCCGCGTCCTGAGCCCGTTCGATCCACTGTTACGCAACCGCGATCGGGCCGAACGTCTGTTCAACTTCTTCTACCGTATCGAGGTTTTTGTACCGGAGCCGAAACGGCAATACGGCTATTACGTCTTTCCGCTTTTGGAAGGCGACCGGATGATCGGCCGCATCGACATGAAGGCCGACCGCAAGGCAGGCGTGCTCGACGTCAAGCGCCTCTGGCTGGAAAAGGGTATTCGGGCATCTGCTGGCAGACTGGAAAGGCTGGATGCGGAACTGCAGCGGGTCGGCCGTTTCGCGGGCGTTGATAAGGTCAGTTATCAGCAGGGATGGCGGGGCGAATAATCACCGCCGCCATTTCAAAAACACCGTCGAAAGCGGTGGCATGTCGAGCGCGATCGAGAACGGCTTGCCGTGTTCCGGCGAGCGTTGTGCCCATGCATCCATCTGGCCGAAATTGGCTCCGCCATAGATCGCTGCATCGGTATTCAGTACCACTTCCCAGCGGCCTTCATCGGGCACACCCACTCGGTAGCCGTATCGCGGCACAGGCGTCATGTTCGACATGACCAGCATATGCGACGATCGATCCTGTGATGAACGCAGCATGCCGTAAACGGAGTTTTCCGCATCATCGGCCACGGCCCATTGGAAACCTTCTGGGTGAAGGTCGCTGAATTGCAGTGCCGGTTCTTCGGAATAGAGCTGATTGAGGTCGCGGATCAGGAATTGGATGCCGGCATGTTCGGGCCGGTCCAGCAGGTCCCAGACGACCGAGCCGTCATGGTTCCATTCGCTCTCCTGACCGATCTCGCAGCCCATGAACAGCAGTTTCTTGCCGGGATGGCCCCACATGAAGCCGTAATAGGCCCGCAGATTGGCAAGCTTCTGCCACGCGTCTCCCGGCATTTTGCCGAGCAGCGAGCCCTTGCCATGCACCACTTCGTCATGGCTGATCGGCAGCATGAAACGTTCGGAATAGGCGTAGATCATCCCAAAGGTCATGCCGCCATGCTGGTATTTGCGGTAGAGGGGATCGTCGGAGATGTAATGCAGCGTGTCATGCATCCATCCCATGTTCCATTTGAAATCGAAGCCCAGCCCGCCGTCTTCCGGCTTCTTCGTCACGCCCGGCCATGCGGTCGATTCCTCCGCCACCGTGAAGGCATGCGGGCAGCGGTCATGGATGATGCTGTTCAGATGCTTGAAGAATTCGACGGATTCGAGGTTCTCCCGCCCGCCATACTGGTTGGGGATCCATTCGCCTTCATTGCGGCTGTAGTCGCGATAGAGCATCGAGGCGACCGCATCGACACGCAGCGCATCAATATGGAAATGCTCGAGCCATTCGAGCGCAGAGGCGATCAGGAAACCTTTTACCTCGTTGCGGCCGAGATTGTAGATCAGCGTGTTCCAGTCCTTGTGGAAACCTTCGCGCGGATCGGCATGTTCATAAAGCGCTGTCCCGTCGAAACGCGCCAGACCCCAGACATCCGTCGGAAAATGCGCCGGCACCCAGTCGAGGATGACGCCGATCCCGGCCTGATGACAGCGGTCGACGAAATAGGCAAAGTCCTCCGGCGTGCCGTAGCGCCCGGTAGGCGCAAACAGGCCGAGCGGCTGATAACCCCAGGAGCCGCCGAACGGATGCTCCATGATCGGCAGCATTTCGATATGGGTAAAGCCGAGAGACTTCACATAAGGCACAAGCCGTTGGCTGAGTTCCACCCAGTCGAGTGACCGGTTGCCTTCTTCGGAAATCCTCACCCACGAGCCGAGATGCACTTCATAAACCGACATCGCGCCGTCGCGGTTACGGTCTTTTGCCTGTGCTTCCATCCAGTCGCCATCATTCCAGCGGAACGGTTTTGACGAGGCGATGATCGAGGCGGTTGACGGGGCCGCCTCCGAGGACCGCGCCACCGGGTCGGCGCGCTGCGGCAGGAGATTGCCATGCGTATCCAGAAGCTCGAACTTGTAGCGTTCGCCATGGGTGAGGCGGGGAATGAAAAGCTCCCATATTCCCGCCTGCGGCCGCAGCCGCATCGGGTTGCGCCGTCCATCCCAGGCATTGAAATCGCCGACCACCGAAACCCGCCGCGCATTCGGCGCCCAGACGGAAAATCGCACGCCCGAAATGCCGTCCATCTCCAATGGGATCGCCCCGAGTGTGCGGCCGAGTTCGTAATGCGTGCCCTGGCTGATCAGATGTAGATCGAGATCGCCGAGCAGCGGCGGGAAGGAATAGGAGTCTTCCGTCTCCTGCACCGCATCCGGCCATTCGATCCGTAGCTTATAGGGCGCAGGGCTGCCGACAAGACCGGCAAAAATGCCGACTTCATGGATCGGCTCCAGCTCCGCCATCACCCGTCCGGTTTCGCTTTCGATCACCGAGACTGACAGCGCGCCGGGCAACAGCGCTCTGACCACGGTCAGCTCGCCATACTGGTGCTGCCCGAGAATGGAGAAGGGGTCGCCATGCCGTCCTTCGGCCAAGGCCTGCAGGCCTTCCTGCACCATGCCGGTCATCAGGTCTGCGCGTTCATATCTCATCGGTCAGTCTCCAAAAGACGGGAGGCGATCGCCGAAAAACCGGCAAGCGGGAGCGGCAGCCAGTGCGGCCGGCTGCGGACTTCGTAAACCACTTCATAAGCGGCCTTTTCGAGCAGGAAGAGATCGAGCACCCGGTCGCGGTTCTGGTTCGATTGCATCAGTGCATCGGATTTCTCGACCGCGGTGAAATAGGCGCTGAGGAAAGCCGGTTCGGCCAGTTCGATGAAGCGAGTAATCAGCTGGCGGTGGCGAATGTGGTCCACCTCGCTCACCACTTCCCTGTCCATGTCGGCTGCGGCGGCAAGATAGCTGAGCGAGCGCAACAGCCCGGCGACATCGCGCAACGGGTTGGTCTTGGCCCTGCGATCTGCCAGCGTCTTTGTCGGCTCGCCCTCGAAATCGATAATATAGGCATCGCTTTCGGCAACCAGGATCTGGCCGAGATGGAAGTCGCCGTGATGGCGCGTTTTCAGCGTGCCACCGGTCGCTTCCGTCAACCGTCCGGCAAGTGCGGTCAGTTCATCGCGGCGGGCGATCAGCGACCTGGCGATTTCGGCAAGCTCTCCTTCCAGCCCGTCGACCGTACCTTCCAGAATGGTAAGGCTCTGGCTGATCTGATCGGCAACCGCGCGGCGGGCCGCTGCAACATCCTCCTTCGTGCCCCATTCCGGCTTAAAGGCCTCGTCATCGGTGTTTTCTGCCAGCGCCACATGCAGCTCGCCGAGCCTTGTGCCGATCGTGGCAGCAAAGTCGACCAGCGGCTTGAAATGCTCATCCGCAGCACTGCCGTCGATCCCGGTCACCACGATCTCATCGATGGAGCGGCGTAGATTGCTGAGCATCCAGTTCCAGGCATCCCCCTGGTTGCGGATCGCCTTCTGCACGATGATCAGCGTATGAAGCGTGCCGTCAGGCCCGGTTCGCGTCACCTCGCCAAGCAGTTGCGCGGTGTTCCGATAGCCGATCCTGGTGAGATGACGGGTCATTTCCACCTCCGGATGGATGCCCGGGAAGATGTGGCGGATCAGCTTTACCATCGCCAGATCGCCGACGATCAACGAGCTGTTGGACTGTTCCGCGGATAACCAATGAACCGGCAGGTCGTCGGAGATCTCCAGCTTGTCGAGATGATCCGTACCGATGAAATCCAGTGATCCGGTGCGGCCGGAAATCGAGGCCCGCTCGGACAGTCCGCGCAGGATCGCCCGTGCGAAACTTTCATGCGCAAAACCGTCGGTCAGGAACCCGACGCGGCGGCCTTGCCGCAAGCGCGCCATTGCCAGCTGCTGCGCAAGTGCTGTCGGAAAACTGTCGTCCCAGGAAACAGCAAGCGGCAGAAGATAGCTGTCCATCCGCCCGGCGATATCGGCCTCCAATTCGCCAAGCAGGATATTGTTGGCAAACGGCAGCGGCGTTGCCGAAATCAGCGAAGCATGGTTGAGGATCTGCCCCTTCGAGCCGAACCAGCGCCGCATGGTCAGATAGCCCGGCAAGACCTCGTTGGACATCGTGTCGGAAAGCTTCGGCTGGTCGAGCAATTCCTGCAGGTCGCGCCGAACCACCATGGTCACCATGTCCTGTACCTGTTCCGGCGGCGCCTTGCGCCAGCTCGGACCATCTGAATCGGCCTCCAGCTGGAACCAGAAAAATCCGTAGGGTGGAAGCGTCAGCAGATAGGTCAATTGCCCGATCGGCGGGAAGGGCGACATGCCGGTAAGTTCGATCGGCACGGAGCCCTCGAACTTGGATAGATCCAGTTCCACCGCCTGCGGCAGGCGCGAAAGATTGGCTACGCAGAGGATCGTCTCTCCCTCATGCTGACGCAGGTAGGCCATGATCTTGCGGTTGCCGGGTGTGAGGAATTTCAGCGAGCCGCGCCCGAAGGCCGGGTGGCGGTTGCGCAGCGCCAGCATGCGGCGGGTCCAGTTGAGCAGCGAGTGCGCATCCGCCCCCTGCGCCTCGACATTGACAGCCTCATATCCATAAAGCGGGTCCATCACCGGCGGCAGCACAAGGCGCGCCGGATCACCCTTGGAAAAGCCGCCATTGCGGTCCGGCGACCACTGCATCGGGGTCCGCACACCATCCCGGTCGCCGAGATAGATATTGTCTCCCATGCCGATCTCGTCGCCGTAATAGAGAACCGGCGTGCCGGGCATGGAGAGGAGCAGGGCGTTCATCAGCTCGATGCGCCGCCGGTCGCGTTCCATCAGCGGCGCAAGACGTCGGCGAATGCCGAGATTGATGCGCGCACGTCGGTCCGCGGCATAGGTGTTCCACAAGTAGTCGCGTTCCTCGTCGGTCACCATTTCCAGCGTCAGCTCGTCATGGTTGCGAAGGAAGATCGCCCATTGGCAATTGTCCGGAATTTCCGGCGTCTGGCGCATGATGTCGGTGATCGGGAACCGGTCTTCCTTGGCGATCGCCATATACATGCGCGGCATCAGCGGGAAATGGAACGCCATGTTGCATTCGTCGCCATCGCCGAAATATTCCCGCGTATCCTCCGGCCATTGATTGGCTTCGGCCAAGAGCATCTTGCCGGGATGGCTTTCGTCGAGCGCCGCGCGGATCTGCTTCAGGATGTCGTGGGTCTCGGGCAGGTTCTCGTTATTCGTGCCCTCGCGCTCGATCAGATAAGGAATGGCATCGAGCCGGAAACCGTCGATCCCGGTATCAGCCCAATAACGCATCACCTTCAGCAATTCCTCCAGTACCTGCGGATTGTCGAAGTTGAGGTCCGGCTGGTGCGAATAGAAGCGGTGCCAGTAATAGGCGCCGGCGACCGGATCCCAGGTCCAGTTCGATTTTTCCGTATCGAGGAAGATGATGCGCGTTTCGGGAAACTTCTGGTCAGTATCGGACCAGACATAGAAATCCCGCTCCGGCGATCCTTCCGGCGCATGACGTGCCCGCTGAAACCATGGATGCTGGTCTGATGTGTGATTGATGACGAGCTCGATGATCACCCGAATGCCGCGTTCATGGGCTGCATCCACGAAGGCCCGAAAATCCTCCATCGTGCCGTAGTCCGGGCTGACATTGCCGTAATCGGCGATGTCGTAACCGTCATCACGCCGAGGGGAGGGGAAGAAAGGCAGGAGCCAGATCGCATTGGCGCCGAGGGAAGCGATATGATCGAGCTTCTCTGTGAGCCCCTTGAAGTCGCCGATCCCGTCGCCGTTGCTGTCGTGAAACGACTTCACATGCAGCTGGTAAATGATCGCATCCTTGTACCACAATGGATCGTCACCCTGTGACTGCTGGCCCATCGCATCCGTCATGCTGTTGGTCATGAAATCCACGGCGCATTCCTCCCTTATCTGACACGCCATATGGCGAACGGCAGTCCTGCCTGCGGGTCGAGCCGCAGGCGCTGGATCTTTCCTGTCCAGGTGAACCGGTTGCCGGCGATCAGATCTTCCAGTTGAAGCGATGCGTGGTCGGGAAGGTTCGACGACCAGAGCGGAATTTCGACATCCGCTTCATGCGCATTGTAAGGGTCGAGATTGACGGCGATCAGCAGCACGTTTTCGCGCCCCGCGCTCGCCTTCTCGAAGAACATGATATTGTCGTTCCAGGCCGTCAGAAGCTGTAGGCCGAGATGCGAATGCAGCGCCGGGTTCTCGCGGCGGATGCGGTTCAGAAGCGCGATTTCGCCCTTGATGTTACCGGGCCGGTCATAATCCCAGGCGCGGATTTCGTATTTCTCCGAATCCGCATATTCCTTGCGCTTGGCGTCGGGCCGGCCCTCGCAGAGTTCGAAACCGTTATAGACACCCCAGAGGCCAGACAGCGTGGCGGCAAGTGCGGCCCGGATCAGATAGGCCGGGCGCGGCGCGTTCTGCAGAAAATCCGGATTGATGTCGTGGGTGTTGACGAAGAAATGCGGCCTGAAGAATTCCTTGGGCTCTTCCGTGGTGATCTCGCGCATATACTCTTCGAGTTCCCACTTGGCGTTGCGCCAGGTGAAATAGGTATAGGATTGCGAGAATCCGACCTTGGCGAGCCGGTACATCACCTTCGGTTTGGTGAAAGCCTCCGACAGGAACACCACATCCGGATGCCGCGCGCGGATATCGGCGATCATCCACTCCCAGAACGGAAACGGCTTGGTATGCGGGTTGTCGACGCGGAACAGTTTTACCCCATTATCAACCCATTTCTGCACGACATCGCGCAGCTCCACCCACAGCGAAGGCACGGCCTCGCAGGCATAGAAATCGACATTCACGATGTCCTCGTATTTCTTCGGCGGGTTTTCCGCGTAGCGGATCGTCCCGTCCGGCCGCCAGTCGAACCAGCCGGGATGCGACTTCAGCCATGGATGGTCGGGCGACGCCTGGATGGCGAGATCGAGCGCGATCTCGAGTCCATGCTCTTCTGCCGCATCCACCAGCCGGCGAAAATCCTCGAACGTGCCGAGTTCGGGATGGATGTCGGCATGCCCGCCATCCGGCGAGCCGATCGCATAAGGACTGCCCGGATCGGTCGGGCCGGGTGTCAAAGTGTTGTTCTTGCCCTTGCGGTTCGTGCTTCCGATCGGGTGGATCGGCGGGAAATAAAGCACGTCGAAGCCCATCTCGCGGATGGCCGGAAGCCGAGCGATGACATCGTCGAACGTGCCGTGCCGGTTCGGATCGCCGCTCTGCGAGCGCGGAAAGATCTGGTACCAGCTGGCAAAGGCCGCCGCCGTCCGCTCAGCATCCACCGGGATGACCTTTGAGCGCACCCGATGCGGCCGTCGATCGGCCGTCGCCATAAGCTCGGCGGTCTCGGGCAGAAGCAGGGTCTGGGTCCGCTGCTTGTCCTGCTCCGCCGTCAGCTGGTCGAAAAGCTTTTGCAATCTCGGCTTCAGCTCGCCGGAAGCATGATCCAACGCATCGAGCACCAGATTTATGCCTTCCTGTATCTCCAGTCGCAGATCCAGCCCGGCTTCATGCTTCTTGGTGAACTCGTAGCGAAAGATCTGGAACGGGTTCTTCCAGCCCTCGATGGCAAACTCGTGCCGACCCATGCGCTTCAGCGGAAACTCCGCCTGCCAACGATCGTTGAGCACCAATTGCATCGGCACTTCCTGCCAGTCTTCGTCATCGGCGCAACGGTAGACGAGGGCAGCTGCGAGCGGATCATGTCCATCGCTGAAAATGTCTGCCTCGACCTTCAGCATCTCGCCGACGACCCGCTTCACCACGAACCGGCCTTCATCCACCGTTGGTGTGATCTTTTCGATCGCCAGCCGCGGCGTGGCGGCGGCATCATTGGCGCTCGGTACAGGCACGGCATCGACGATCGGTTCGGAAACATAGCCCTCGAAAATGCGAATCTCGCCGGGCTTCAGCTTCAGCCTTGCGTCGAACACCTCCGCCTCATCTTCCAGTGCCACCAGCGGCAGGAAAGGGGAGGCCGCCTCGCGCAATACGTTGAAAGGTGCAGGAGCGGTCTTGCGGAGATCCCGGTTCAGAAGCACGACGCGCATCTTTTCCGAAGCGCGGCTGTCTTCCTCATCGGTCTGGAAAAGTCCGACCACCGGCCCCTGGCTCGCCGAAACGAGTTTCAGCGGTCGCCGTGCAAAACCGGCTGCCGTCTTGTTCGGCGTGCCGTTGATCTCGCGGATTTCGGCGGAAAGGTCGTAAGCGCCCTGATCCTTCAGGCTCCGAAGGCCGGAACCGTCTCCATGCAGCGGATCGAGCGGTAGGGACACGCCATATTCGAACCCCATCGGGATCATCAATCCGCTGGTAAAGGTCGAGGCGAGTTTCAGCGCCCGCACTGCCTTGCGCTTAAGAACCTCGCAGCCATCGGTCCCATGGGCAATGCGCTTGCCGAACGGCGCTTCGGGAAAGGCGATCTGGTAACCGAGATCACGCTGGATCTGGTATTCGTCCATGATCCAGCGTTCTTCCATGTCCCACCATGCAAGCGAGGAGAAACTGCCATCCATGCCGGTGCCGGAAAGCGCCTTGCGGTCGGCAAAGGCACTTCCCGGCGTCCAGGCGACGAAAATCGTCTCTGGTTTTGAGCGGCGGGCAAGAGCGATGAGATTATGCCAAGCTTCCGGTGCCACCCGGCCGATGCCGATGCAGCGGAACCCGGCGACGCCGATCTCTGCCAGTGAGATAAGCCGCTCGCGCCAACCCTGCAGCTGTCGTGTCTCGGCGAGAAAATCGATGGTCCGAGCGCCTACCTGCTGCGGCTTCAGCCGTGGATCGGCGGCGACGGGCGGGGCGTGTTCGCGGTCGGCGGCAATCTGGTCGATGACGAGATCGAGCATGAATTTCAGTTCATGCTTCTTCGCCGCCGAAACGAGGGCAGCGATTGCCTCGGCGGGATCGGCAGCAAGGCCGAGGGACGGGTCCGTTCGGTTGAAATCCCGGCTCGTGAATATGCTCGCACCCGCACCGCGCTCGTAAATCGGACCGGAAAGCACCGTATCGAAACCGAGATCGCGGGCATGGGCGAAAACCTCTCGCCAAGCGTCGATGCCGCGCAACGCCAGCGGATGGACATAGTAGATCTGTGGCGGCAGGTCGGTGAGCGAAATGCGGGAAGCGAATTGCGGGCGCGTGTTCATCGGTCTTGCCTTGCCTTGAGCGTTGGAGCAGTCGATTTGAGCCACGAGGACCGTGGACTAACTGCGTTGCGGCTGGGCTGGTTCCGATAAAATTGTCGCCATCGGGGTGTGATTACTGCGTCCGACACGATGCGTCAGGCCGAAATCATTGATGTGACATGGCAATAAAAGGTTGCTTTGCCGTGATCTTTTTTATGATACGGCTCGTCTCGGCCCCATTCCTTCATGGGCGTGATCGAACGTCCATAGCGTCTATTTGTCTTCTCCAACCACGCCCGGTGGGCGAAGTTCCAGCTTCGCAAACGGGGTGGTTGCGACTAAGTCTTCATTGCGCAGGATTTCTGGGCGCATGGTTTCAGGAGGAGTACGATATGGCGAAGCTGCGGATGGCGATGATTGGTCTTGGCATGGCGGCGGGCCATCACGCCCGCGCCTTGCTCGATCTTGCCGATCAGGTCGAATGTGTTGCGGCCTTCAGCCCCACAGCCGCACGCCGCGAGGTTTTCGCCGCTGATTATCCGATCCCCGTCGTGGACAGTCTCGACGCGATTTTCGACAATTCGCAGATCGATGCGGTTTTGATCCTGACGCCTCCGAGCAGCCATTTCGAGCTTGTCGAACGCGCAGCGGCGGCGGGGAAACATATCCTTCTGGAAAAGCCGCTGGATATCAGCCTCGAACGAGCCGAGGCCATCGTCAGTATGGCTGAGAAAGTCGATGTGAAGCTGGGCGTCGTGCTGCAGAACCGCTTCCGCCCTGCAGCCCTGGCGCTCGATCTCCTGGTGGTCACCGGTCGTCTCGGATCGCTGGTCGGTGCTTCCGCCGCCATCCGCAACTGGCGGCCGCAGAGCTATTACGATGTCGAGGGCAGGGGCACGCGGGCGCGCGACGGCGGCGGTGTTCTTCTCACCCAGGCGATCCATACGATCGACCTGCTGTTGAGCTATGCCGGGAAGCCTAAGGATGTGTCGTCCTTCGTTCGCACTACACCCATACACAAAATGGAGACGGAAGATCTAGTCGCCGCCTCGTTCTCCTTCGAAAGCGGTGCGATCGGCACGCTGAATGCCACGACCTCGGCCTATCCCGGCCTGCCGGACCGGATCGAACTGATCGGCACCGAAGGCACGGCGGTGCTTTCTGGCGACACGCTGGAAGCGGCGTTCATGGATGGTACGGTGGCAAAGGTTGGAGGAGAGCAGTCGATCGGCACCGGCGCCGATCCGATGGCCTTCGGTCATGAGATGCACCGCGCTTTGATCGGCAATTTCATCGGTTCGATCACTGGCCAGGAGACATTGCGCGTCACCGGCCGCGATGCGCTGCAAGCTCACCGTTTTATCGAGCAGATATTGGCCGCCAGCCGCTGACCGCGACTAAAGCCCGGCCGCCTTGCGCAGCTCTTCGGCCATGCGGCTGCGCCAGTCCTTGCCGGATGCCTTGAACCTGTCGAGTACATCGGGATCAAGTCGAAGCGTCACCGCAACCTTCGGCGCCTCGACCTTGGGACGGCCGCGGGCAGCAATCGCCTTTTCCATCTTCTCGGCCATTTCGGGGAAGACTTCGCGGAAAGGTCGGGCGTTTTTCATTTCCTCTTCAGTCCATGGCGGATTGTCGGAAACTTCGTCCCAATCTTCTTTCGAGTAACCTCGGCCGGGCTGAAATTCGGTTTGCTTTTGAGGCTTGATATTCATTCGATCAAACTCCTTTCATCCCGTCGCGCCGGACGCATTGATATGACGGAAAGCGCTTCGGATCCGAGACTGACAAAGATTGCCGCGATCACTCCGTTCTGCAGTCTGCCGATTGCCTTACGTCGACCGTTCTTCGCAGGAACGGTTACGGCAGACAGGAAAAAGTCGAACGACAAATCCTTGAAATCGAGACCATGTTTCTCGATATTCGCATCCCGCTTCCGCTTGTCCCAGATGATCTTCATTATTCGTACACGAAAAATCGCCGCCCGACAACGAGCGACGATCCGACGAAACGAAAGACGTTACAATCCCAGGATTGTAGGGGTTAGCAGATCACCGTCTCGGCAATCCGGATGCCGAAACCTTCCAGCCCGACATAGTGGCGCTCGCTGCGGGTGAGCAATTTGATCGAGGTGATGCCGAGATCCTTAAGGATCTGCGCGCCGAGACCGATTTCCAGCCATTCGCTTTCCCGCGCCTGCGCTTCCGCATGGGCTTCCTGGTCCTGGCGCATCTTGCGCCCGTGTTCGGTCTGGCCGACGCCGACGGAACCTTCGCGCAGATAGATGATGACGCCGCGACCCTCGTTCTCTATCATTTTCATGTAGCGCTCGACGGAACGCTCGACGCCGAACACGTCCTGCGCCACGTTTTCGAGATGCAGGCGGACCGGAATGTCGACGCCATCACGGATATCGCCGAAGATCACGGCCACATGCTGCATCGGATCCCAGGGCAGCGAATAGGCATGCGCCTTGGCGCGGCCGACCGGGGTCGTCACGTCGAAGGACGAGATCAATTGGATCAGCGTTTCCTTGCGCTGGCGATAGGCGATCAGGTCGGCAACGGAAACCTGCTTCAGCCCATGCTCGACGGCGAATGCCGCCACCTGCTGGCCGCGCATCACCGTGCCATTGTCGTTGACAAGCTCGGAAATCACACCGATCGGCGGCAGGTTGGCGAGCTTGCAAAGGTCGGTCGCCGCCTCCGTATGACCGGAGCGCATCAACACGCCGCCCTCGCGGGAGATCAGCGGGAATATATGGCCGGGA
The DNA here is from genome assembly GCA_002500765.1 of Neorhizobium sp. UBA7851. Taxonomy (GTDB): domain Bacteria; phylum Pseudomonadota; class Alphaproteobacteria; order Rhizobiales; family Rhizobiaceae; genus Neorhizobium. The sequence continues at coordinate 15,223 of DLSX01000130.1, read as the reverse complement.
CGGACGAAGTCGGCGGCACCGACATTGGGGTTGGCAAGGTTGCGTACCGTCAATGTCCGGTCGTCGGCGGAAATGCCGGTTGTCGTGCCATGCTTGAAATCGACGCTGACGGTAAAGGCCGTCGTGTGGGCGCTGTCGTTTTCGGCCACCATGGCATTGAGGTTCAGCCGCTTGGCTTCCTCGCGCGGCATCGGCGCGCAGACGATGCCGGATGTGTGGCGGACGATGAAGGCCATCTTCTCGGGCGTGCAATGCACGGCGGCGACGATCAGGTCGCCTTCGTTCTCGCGGTCATCATCATCCGTAACGACGACGATCTCTCCGGCCTCGAAGGCGCGGATGGCATCAACGACGGCTTTCTGATCGTAGGCCATTGGAAAAGTCCTATTTCAGGCGGCCTGTCTGGCCGCGGTCCCGGAGGTAGTGATCTGCAATCGCGCAGGCGACCATCGCCTCGCCGATCGGCACGGCACGAATGCCGACGCAAGGGTCGTGGCGGCCCTTGGTGCGGACATCGACATTGTTGCCGTCCGCATCGATCGACTGGCGCTCGGTCAGGATCGAAGACGTCGGCTTGATCGCGAAGCGGGCGACGATGGCTTCGCCGGTCGAGATGCCGCCGAGAATGCCGCCTGCATGGTTGGAGAGGAAAATCGGCTTGCCGTCATTGCCCATGCGCATCTCGTCGGCATTTTCCTCGCCGGTCAGTTCCGCGGACGCGAAACCTTCGCCGATTTCGACGCCCTTGACCGCATTGATCGACATCAGCAGCGAGGCGATATCCTGGTCGAGCTTGCCATAGATCGGTGCGCCGAGCCCCGCCGGTACACCTTCGGCTATCACCTCGACAACCGCCCCGATCGAGGAGCCGGATTTGCGGATACCGTCGAGATACTCTTCCCAGACTGGAACCATGTCCGGGTCGGGGCAGAAGAACGGGTTCTGGTCGAGCTGCGCCCAGTCCCAGTTATTGCGGTTGATCTTGTGCTTGCCGATCTGGACCAGCGCGCCGCGCACGGTGACGCCCGGCACGACCAGTCGCGCAATGCCGCCCGCCGCGACACGGGCTGTGGTCTCGCGGGCAGACGAACGTCCGCCGCCGCGATAATCGCGAATGCCGTATTTGACGTCATAGGTATAGTCGGCGTGTCCCGGGCGGTAGCGCCGGGCGATCTCGCCGTAATCCTTGGAACGCTGGTCGGTATTCTCGATCAGCATCGAGATCGGCGTGCCGGTCGAGATCATCGTCTCGCCGTCCTCGTCGAACATCACGCCGGAGAGAACCTTGACGATGTCGTCCTCGCGCCGCTGGGTAACGAAACGCGACTGGCCGGGCTTGCGCTTGTCCATCCATGCCTGGATGTCGGCATGGGTGAAGCGGAGGCCGGGAGGGCAACCGTCGACCACGCAGCCGAGTGCGGGGCCATGGCTTTCGCCCCAGGTCGTAACGCGGAAAAGATGACCGAAAGAGTTATGGGACATGAATGCTGCCTGGCTGCAAGGGCGCTTGAACCGCCGTTTTTATCGAGGCTTTTTTAGGCAAAAGCCCGAGCGCGGACAAGCCTTTCTTGTGCCCGACCGGTACCGACCGGGCAAACATGCCGATTACCAGATAGACTTCAGGCGATCAGGCCACGGCTCGCCGCCAGCCTTGCTGTGCCATCGTCGTGAAGTCGTCAAAGGGCAGCGCCTGGGCGAAGGCATAACCTTGCAGCATGTCACAACCGAGTTGCTCAAGCAGGTTTGCATGCTCGAAGGTTTCGACGCCTTCCGCCACCGTTTCAAGACCAAGCGATCGAGCGATATCGATGATTGACCGAACCAGCGCGCGTTCCTGATGTGATTGGAGGATCGGCAGTACCAGTTGCTTGTCGATCTTCAATCGTTTCGGCTTCAGTCTCAGCAGGCTGACGATTGATGTATGTCCCGTGCCGAAATCATCGATCTCCACATCAATGCCGAGTTCCTTGATCCTGTCCAGATTGGCGATCACGGCGCTGTCGCTGTCATCGAGGAAGATCGATTCCACCAGTTCGAAGGCGATCTCGCCGGGCGTGATCTGCAGGCCCCGCAGCATGTCGATCAGGTGTTCGTCATGCAGCCGCCTCGATGAGACGTTGACCGAGACCCTCGGAACGGCAACGCCCATGGCGGCCCAGCGCATCCTGTCCTTCAGCACCGTCTCTAGCACGATCTGGTCGAGCGTTGCCGTCACGTTCAGGTCGTCGGCAATTTTCAGGAACTGGTCGGGAGCGAGCAGCCCGCGACGGGGATGGCGCCAGCGGATAAGTGCCTCGACGCCAGTCAACTGATGCGTCGCCGAACTGAGCTGCGGCTGATACCAGGCCGTAAATTCATGGTTCTCGATTGCGGCAAGCAGCTCGTCTGCCGTGCGCTTGTGATCGATGATCTCCGCATGCAGGTTCTGCGTGAAGAATTCGTAGCGGTTGCGCCCCATGCCCTTGGCCCGGTAGAGCGCCAGGTCGGCATTGACGAGAATGCGCCTTGCGTCGACATGCGTGCCGTTGGCTTCGGCAATTCCGATGGATACGCCACATCGGCATGAGAAGCCGTCGAAATCGAGCGGCTGACGGAATTCGGAGATGATCCGCGCGGCAAGCTGTGCAAGCTCCTTGGAATTCGCCTGATCATGCACGAGGATGACGAATTCGTCGCCGCCGATCCGTGCAACGATGTCTTTTTCATCGACGTTGTGGGTCAGGATCTTCGAGGCATGAACAAGCATGGCGTCGCCCGCGGCATGTCCCAGCGTATCGTTGATCTGCTTGAAGCGGTCGAGATCGAGATGAAGAAGCGCGAATTTCCGTCTTCCCGGGGAGCGTGACAAAGCGTCCAGTTCCATGTCGAGCTTGCGCCTGTTGGCAAGCAGCGTCAGTGGGTCGTGAAGCGCATTGTGCTCGATCCGGCTTTTGGCGATTTCGAGTTCGTTATTCTTCACGTCGGCTTCAGTCTTGGCCTTCTGCAACTCGACTGTCAGCGCCGTATCTTTCGTTACGTCGAAGGCAAGGCCGATGAGCTTTTTCGAGCCGTCCTTGCCCACATGCAACTGGCCGACCGACCGCACATAGCGGATCGTACCATCCGCCTGCGGTACGCGAACCACCAGGGCTTCCTTCGTCTGGCCGGTGAGATAGGCTCTCGATGCGTTGATCGCAATCGGCCGGTCCTCCGGCAGGAGCAGGTTGAGCCAGCGTTCTTGGGCCATGACCCCATTGGTAAACGGAACGCCGTAGAGCTGGCACATGCGCTCGTCCCAGGTCTCCGTGCTCAGGCCGGGGGTGTATTCCCATATGCCGCAGCCGTAGGAGGCAAGCGCAAGATCGAGTTTCCCCGATAGTTCCTCGAGTTCCCGCTCGCGGCTCGACAATTCGTCCAGTGCTAGTTCGAGTTCGGCATTCTTGACTTCGGTCGTGGCCTTCGCGTCGCGCAATGTCTGCGCCATCAGCATGTCTGCCGTCACATCCCAGACAATGCCGGTCATGCGCTGGCTGCCGTCTATGTTTTCGTACCGAGCGCCGGCGGATCGCAAATGCCGGATCTCTCCATCTGCCAGGGTAATGCGATAGGTTTCCGTACAGGATTCATAAAGACGTGCCCATTTCAGGAAATGCGCCTCCGCCCTGCTCCGGTCTTCGGCCGCGACCAGTTGAAGAAGCCCTTTCAACCTTTGCACATCCTGGGAAGGATCAACGCCGTGCAGCAATTTTGCCCGCCGGTCGAGAAAAAGCTGTAGCCCGTCGCCGCTCACTTCCCATATGCCGATCTTGGAGGCTTCCATGGCGAGATTGAAGCGCTGCGAAAGGTCGATAAGACTGGCTTCACGTGTTTCCAGTTCGGCAATATTCCGGTTACGCTCAGAAAGCAGGCCGGTCGCCACCAATATCGGTATGATCAGGGCGACCGCCCCGAATGCGAGAAACAGTCGGAAGTGCTGCTGGTTCTCGGGAGGGATGGCCCAGCCGCTCTTTGGAACCACCGAAAGGTCCCAGCGCGAGCCGGCAATTTCCAGTGTTCTCCTCAAAGGCGACCGGTCATCCACACCATCGTCACCCAAGAACGCCAGATAGCCGGGTTTGGCGTCGTCCCGTAGCGAGAAGCTTATGTCTGTAAGGTCAACGGGGCTCAGCTGGCCGTTCTGGCCACGGACCACCAATCCCGCTTCCTTCAGAAGTGCTGTCTTGTCGATGATGATCGCAAGCGCACCGGGGAGCTGACCACGCGTTGCGTCGTTGAGTGTCACCGGGACGACGAGTGTCAGATGGTTTTCCTGCGAGCCTGTGATGATGCTTGGCGATAGTGCCTCATTGGCGATCATCAGATCGGCGCCAAGCTGCTCAATGTTGAACGGCAGCGACGTGTCGTTGCGGGAAATACCCTCGGGTGTGTGGATCTCGGATATCGAAAGATCCGGGGCAAGTGCGACCGCGGAAAAATGCGGGTGATTCTCCAAGGTTGTTTCAATCAGATGCCGAACGTGCTCGGAACTCGCATTCGGTTCGCTTAAAAGCCGCTGGGCAAGGGCCTTGGCATCCCTGATGTCGCCTTCCAGGCGGCTGGTCAGATTGCTCGCCATGGCGGATGCCGTGTTTTCCACATCCACGCGCAATGCAGCGCGTCCGGATTCGGTATTGCGCCGGTCAAGACCTAACGCAATCGCAAATATGCAGAGCGAAATTGTCAGCGCCACCAGCAGCGAAATCGGATTTGAGGCAATTATTTTGCGCCAGTTTAAATGTTGCGGCGACCTGAAATTCACCTGCTGGATGCCCCTCGTTAATCCTTGGAATGTCGGAAATATTGTATTGTTCGGTTGTTAATTTATCATTTCACGATAAATATCATACGGGCGGGCGAGTTGTGCTTAGGGAATACTTGATTTTTTGCGGTTCCAAATATTTCCGGGAGGTGAAGTCGGCGGCCGGTAGAATTTTGTTAATAATAAAGCATCGTTTTGCGCATGAAATGCCATGATCGTGGGCGAATTTTGCCACATTCCGAAGGCTATCCTTGCGTCGAAACGAAACACCGCGGACCTCGTCAAAGGCCTTCAAGATGCGCATGCTCATTGCAACACTGCTCGCCACTGCAAGCATATTCTCGCCGCTCAACAGCTTCGCGCAGAGCGCAGACATCGAAGCGACGATCAAGACGGTGGATTTGACCGCGCTCAGTCTGACGCTTGACGACGGCAGGACCTACAAGGTTTCGGAGGAGTTCAGCTTTGACGGGTTGAAGGCCGGCGTGAAGGTTCTGGTCTTTTATACGATGGTGGATGGCAGCCGTATCGTCGACGATCTGGAAATCGTCAGCTGATCAAATCCAGGCGATCGTGCCTTTTACCGCCATATCGTCACCAGCGTTGCTGTAGTCTATTTCTATTCTGACGAGACGGTCCTGATGGATCGGCATATTGGCGGCTTCATGCTCATCGACATTGCCGATGATACGGAAGAGAGACCGCAGCACGCCGCCATGGCTGACGGAGATCGTCGGCCCGGTCAGCGAAGCAAGCCACGCGCCGATGCGCCAGGAAAGGATTTCATAGCTCTCGGCATCTTCGCCTGGCGGAATGAAGCCCCACTTGTTTCTTGAACGTTCGCGTAACCGTTCCGGAGCGGTCTTCTTTATCTCGGCGGTGGTGAAACCTTCCCAATCACCGAATGAGAGCTCCTTCAGACACTCGTCCGTCCGGTAATCCATAGGATCCAGCCCCATGGCTGTCCTTATGCGCTCCATGGTTTCCCGGGTGCGCCCGAGTGGGCTCGCCACGAAATCGAACCCGTCGGCTGAACCGACGAGTTCGCGAAGTGCTTCGCCGTTTCGGGTCGCCTGTCCACGTCCGATCGCATTGATCGGGATGTCCTTTTGCCCCTGGAGACGGCCTTCGGCATTCCAGTCCGTCTGGCCGTGGCGGATCACATAGATGAGCACGGCGAGCTTCCTCTTAGTCCTTGATGACCGAAATGTCCGGAGCGTCGACCGCCTTCATGCCGATCGTGTGATAACCGCTATCGGCATGGTGAACTTCACCGGTGACTGAACGGGAGAGGTCGGAAAGCATGTAGAGGCCGACATCGCCCACTTCCTCGATGGTCACGGTACGACGCAGCGGCGCATTGTATTCGTTCCATTTCAGGATGTAGCGGAAATCGCCGATGCCGGATGCGGCAAGCGTCTTGATCGGGCCGGCCGAGATCGCATTGACGCGAATGTTCTTCGGGCCGAGGTCGACGGCGAGATATTTGACGCTCGCTTCAAGCGCTGCCTTGGCGACGCCCATGACGTTGTAATTCGGCATGACCTTTTCCGCGCCGTAATAGGTCAGCGTCAGCATCGAGCCGCCGTCGGTCATCAGCTTTTCTGCGCGGCGTGCAACTGATGTGAACGAATAGACCGAGATCTGCATCGTCTTGGCGAAGTTGTCGGCCGAGGTGTCCACATAGCGACCGGTCAGCTCATCCTTGTCGGAAAAGCCGATGGCATGGACGATGAAGTCGATCTTGCCCCAATGCTTCTCGATATTGGCGAAGACTTCGTCGATCGTGGCTTCGTCGCTGACGTCGCAGTGTCCAGCCATGAAGGCGCCCAGTTCGGCAGCCAGCGGTTCTACCCGCTTTTTCAGCGCATCGCCCTGATAGGTGAAGGCTACTTCGCCGCCGTTGTCGACGATGGCCTTGGCAATGCCCCATGCGATCGAACGATTGTTCGCAACGCCCATGATGAGCCCGCGCTTGCCTGCCATAAGGCCGGATGCCTGAACCATTGTGTAATCCCTGACACGAAAAAATGAATGCTGCCTATGGCATAGGCAGCATCAGGGTTCAAGCATGCGTCAAATCATCATCTGTTAAGATGCTGCGAAATGACCGCGAGGCTGGGGATGATGTCACCCCTTTGTCACGTTTGTCTGTCTCAGAGATAAAGCCCGTCGCGCATCAGGCGCATGAGGTCGGTTACCTTGGCATCCGGCGTTTCCAGAAGGATGATTCTGAGTTCGACGACAAGATCACCGCGCCCCTCCGCGTCATGCAGACCAAGGCCCTCAAGCCGGATCGTCCGATCCGAGCCAGACCAACTGGGGATTTCGATCGACCGCAAGCCAACAGGCGTCTCCACCTGCGCTTCGCCACCGAGTACAGCATCCTGCAGCGAAATCGGCAACACGATGTGCAGGTTGAAATCCCTGACGATATAGTTGTCTTCGCGAGCCGCCTTCAGCGTTACCACGAGATCGCCCTGTTTCATGCCGGGCAGCTTGAGGCCCTGACCAGCAACGCGAACCTGGTGGCCATCGGTGGTGCCACGTTCTATCGGCACACGAACTTCCCGGTCGTCGGAAAGCTTGACCGTCACCGGCTTCAGGGCGAGGAAATCAGCCACAGTAACCCTTGCCTCTACCAAAAGGTCCGGGGCTTTCTCAGGCGTAGGCGTCGTGCCGCGGATGCGCTTGACGAGATTGGCGATGAGATCCACCGCCATCATCGGCAGCGGGGAGCGAACCTCCGGCGCTGGAGCATCCTTAGTACCAGTTTCGCCGGTTGTCGGCTCGGTAGGACTATCTGAATGTTCCTTGGCACGCTCCCGTGCCTCAGGACCGCCGCCGAAAATGCGCTCGATGGTTTCTTCCGGGCTTTCGCTCGGCTTCTTGCCTGTCTGCGGTTTGGCTTGGCTCGTTCCTGCGGTTTGGGCTTTCGCTTTGGCGGTGTCGTCCTTCGGGTCCGCTTTGGCAGCTTCGGCCTTGGTAGTGTTGGCCTTGACAGCTTCGGATTGGGCGCGGGCAGCCTGGGCCCTTGCCAGTTCCTCCATCACCTTTTCCGCGTTGGCACGTGCAGCCTTGGCGCGTTCGGCGGCATCACGCTGCTGCATGATCGTCTGGTGCATGTCGGCTGCACGGTCATAACGGCGGCGTCGCTCCGGATCCTTCAATAGTTCATAGGCCTGGCCCACTTCGGCAAACCGGTCCGTTGCGCTCGGGTCGTCGCGATTGTGGTCAGGATGAATCGTCTTGGCCTTGGTCCGCCAGGCCGCCTTGATTTCGTCTGCATCGGCGTTCCGTCTGACGCCGAGGATGGAATAGGGATCACGCATTGTGAGACCACCGGTTACGCTTCTGACAGCGGATCCGGCATAATCGCGACCCCGCCGATAATACACTTAAACACGGGCAACACAGGGCCATCATGCGCTGCTCGCTGCTCCGATTTTCTCTGAGCAGGAGAGTAAAAGCGCAGTCCTGAATCAGTGGTTACAATGCGATGCGACCACTGAGGCGTGGTGAAGGAAGGGTTAATGCGGTGTAGGGTTTGGAAACAACTCCGCGCGATGCGGCGATTTGATTCAGCCTTGTCTATCGAAGGCGGTCAGCATCCAGTCGCCGCTTCCGGTCATGCAGGTCTGGCCGGCAAAAACCGCGATACCCTCGTAGGAATGACGGGTTGTCTTGAAGGCGCGGCATATGCGGCCTTGGGCATTGTCTTCCTGGATAACCGAAACGACGCCGGCGCTGCCGGTCGCGGCATTTGCCCAGGGAAGAGGAGTGTTCCCAATCTTGACAAGATCGGCGGAGGTAACGGCATTGCGCACCGTTGCTTCATCGGAAAGGCTTGTCTCGGATTGCGGCTTGCCCGCAACGGTTCCGGTGGCAAGCGATCGATCGACCTTGCTCGATCCCCCGAAAAGATCGAGGCTACTGGTGCATCCCGCAAGCGACAGCGTCAGCGTGGCGAGGCAAATTGCAGCGCCGCCTTTGCGGCTCCAGCACTTTGTCATTTCGGTCCACTTTGCTATCACTGACACCTAATATCCTGTCCGGCGCTTCGTCTCGGGCATGTTCGAGCAGATTGGGAGCATTTAAGTCAATATGTCTGGAAGTGAGTTAACAACCGGTGACTTCACCGAAGAATCTGAACCCTTTGCTCTTTTCGCCCGTTGGTTGAAGGATGCCGAAGGTTCCGAGCCTAACGATCCAAACGCCGTTGCGGTTGCAACGGTTGATGAGCACGGTCTGCCTAACGTACGAATGGTGCTGTTGAAAGGCTTCGATGAGCACGGATTCGTTTTCTACACGAATTTCGAAAGCCAGAAGGGGCAGGAAATCCTCGGCCAGAAGAAAGCCGCCATGTGCTTTCATTGGAAATCGCTTCGCCGCCAGGTGCGCATCCGTGGACCGGTAGAGATCGTCAGCGACGAAGAAGCCAACGCCTATTATGCGTCGCGCCCGCGCGGCAGCCGAATCGGCGCCTGGGCATCGAAACAGTCGCGTCCGCTCGAAGGGCGTTTCGCGTTGGAGAAATCGGTCGCCGAATATGCGGCGCGTTACGCGATCGGCGAGATTCCGCGCCCGTCCTACTGGTCCGGTTTCCGCATTCGCCCGACATCGATCGAATTCTGGCACGACCGTCAGTTCCGCCTGCATGACCGGGTCGAGTTCCGTCGCGAGGATCCGGCAGGAAACTGGAACAAGGTCCGCATGTATCCCTGATCAGCAATTCCAGCAAAAATGGGAGCAGGTTTTGCGTCGTGAATTGCTTTAAACCAATGCACTAACGCTTGAGCGCGAAGGGAATTCCGGAGGCGAGTGCTCTGACGTAGCGGGCCTGCTGATAATAGCCGTTAAGCGAGACACGGGGGAGGGCGGTCGGCCGAGCCAGGTCGGCCCCGGTCAGCATCCCCGGTTGTGTTGTAAGCCCGATCACAAAACCGAGATCGCGGGCCGTTCGGAATTCTCTTGGCCCCACTGCGTCTCGGCTTCCATAGGGATAGGCAATCGCTGTCGGCCGCGTGCCGGTAAGATCGGCGAGCCAATCGGCCGATTTGCGCATTTCGCTAGCGGTCTCTTCGGCAGTGATTCGGCAAAGCTTGCGATGCGTCACTGTATGGGCGCCGAGAGAAACGAGCGGGTTGGCGGCGAAATCCTTGAGTTCCTGTGGCCCCATAATCAGTTCGCGTGTGATGGCGAGCGGATCGATGCCGTATCGTGCCGCCAAACCGCAGAGTCGGCCGACAGCGTCTGTCTCCTCGCGAGACCAGACATAGCTGGCGAAACGGAAGAACGTGTCCAGCTGCTTTACGGATGTCCTGAGATCCAGTGTTTCAGAGCCGTCACCGAAATCGAAGCTTATACGATCATTTTCACGCAACAGCCGGCCCATGATCTCCCACCAGAGAGGTTGCCGATGTTCAGCCAGCCCCTGCGCAATGAAGACGGTGAAAGGCACGCCATGGCGGGCGAAGACGGGCAGCGCATGCTCCGCGTTGTTGCGGTATCCATCATCGAGGGTAAAGGCCGCGAATGGCCTGGCCGATGGTGATTGCAGTCGTGCCGGCACATCCGACAGCGCGATGAAATCGTAGCCTAGGACTTTCAGCTGAGCGATGGCCAGATCGAGGAATTCCGGCGTAATTTCGAGATGGCGGTTGGGGCCGGCCACCGATGGCGTTTCTGGCCTGACGTGATGCAGCGTAAAGATGACGCCTGAACCGCGTGCGGCTTTCATCAAACCAGCACTGTTCGCGAGCGCCGAAGCCTCCAGCCCGGCGCCGATCAGCCAGCGCTTGACGTTGCGACGCCAGATCGCCTTTGCCTTGTCCTTCATCGTATCTCGGATCGTCCCAGCCGCGGATGCCGAAGGCTAGTCCCTGACCGGTTAAGTCTTGCTGAATGACAGGATCTCTAGGGGCGCAGGCCATCGAGTAGCGGCAATCCGATGATGGCAGCCGCACCGATCAGCACGAAACAGATGCGCCGGAACGTGCTCTCGCTGGCAATCCCGAACATCCGCGAGCCGAAGGAAAGTCCGATCCCGTAACCTGGCCCGGCAATCAGCGCGATCAGCAGCACTTCGAGCGTCAGGATGCCGCCGACAATATAGGAGGTGGCCGAAAGCACGCTCGCCAGCGCGAAATAGAGAACGAGATTGGCGCGCACGACATTGCGCTCGATCGCCCCGCCGAGCCAATAAGCGACGACAGGAGGGCCGGACATCTGCGCCGCGCCGCCGAAAAGCCCGGCAATTGCGCCGACTCCAACCGTCAGCCAGGCTTTCGGCCGGCCATGATAACGCCAGCCCGAGATCAGGAAAATCAGCAGACAGAGCACGACGAGAGAGATGATCCAGCGCAGTGTTATCGATGGCAACAGCGAAAGCGCCGCCGCACCTGCCGGCACGCCGACCACGGCGCCGACGAGCATGGTAAAGACATCACGCCGGTTCGCTCGGCGCCATCCTTCCGGTAGCATGCCAAGCGTCATGATCCCGTCGATCACCAGAAGCAGTCCCGATGCCATCTGCGGACTTGTTGCCGCACCGGCGAGCGGTACAAAGATCAACGCCCCGCCAAACCCCGAAAAGCCGCGGGCAAGACCTGCGATCATGGCTGCGAAAAAGACGAAGGCAAGTTCACCTAAGGAATGACCGGGAAGCCATGTTGCCAGGAAAGCGGAAAGCGGATCGGCGGATGTCATTGGAGCGCGGCAGTCTGCGATATGAGAAAAGTGCGCTCACCTGCGGCGGTTTCGTGTGATCTGTCAAGAAGCCGTGACCGGGAAAGGACGGCGAAAGTCGTTGGTGATCCACCAGTCACATTCCTCTTCGGTATAACCGAGCAGATGGCCCTGCTGCCGTTCCATCTCTTCCGTCCACGGTCGCGGACCGTTCGTCAGCTCATCGTAGGCGTCGAACCGCCATTCCTCGCCAGGCAAGGCGTAATAGATGATGAGGAATGTTGGGCCTTCGCCGCGCGTTCTTCTGACCCGCTCAAGGATGCTGCCGTTCTCGACATGCGGTCTGAATAAACCGCGCATTGCCTCAAATCCGTCGAAACCCTCTTCACCGTCGAGAATGGCGAACGGCTTTCGCCCATCCAGCATCAGCGGCAGTTCGAAATTGGTGTGGACAATATAGGGTGCCTGGTCAATCCGGTGTGGTCGCGTCAGCATGACCTCGCCGTCCCAACCGGGCAGCGGGAGATCGGTCACAGAGGCAAGCGCGGCGAGCTCGTCCTCATCCAGATAGAACTGATGTGTCGTCAGATCAGCGATGTCGGTGTCAAGGATGGCGGCGATGGCCGCCGGCTCTGTTTCGAAGCGCATTTCATGGCTCGAGCATCCCGTCGCCGGCGACAGGAATTTCAGTGTGAATATCTCAAGAGGCATCGCTGTCATCCTCCGTCGCCAGCTTTATGTGTGCCGGTTTTTTGGGGCGCTTATCGGCTGCTCGCCACATAATCCGTCGAGCGTTGGGAGCCTCTTTGCAAACGAAAATCTGCATGTTCCGGCGCAAGTCGTTACGAAAGCGAGCCGCGTAACGATTGCCCCAAACGCCCAGGAAACGTTGCCCCGTTTCGTCATTTCCAAAAACAACGGCTCCGCCGAAAGCCGAAGAAAGACCATCCGTGTCAAACGATCCTCCACCGCCGTAAACGGCGATGACACAGTCGGCAGGTGCGATGCACACCACAGTGTCGCCTGCGGGAGCGAACCCCGCGCTTCGAAATAGATAAACGGGACACCGAGATGTAATCATCTTGCGAGCATATCGCGGCGGGCCTAGTGTGCAACTTGGAAGACTGAGCCGTCACACTGCCCGTCTATAAAACTTCGTATCCACCGCCATTCGCGGGAAGCTCTCCGGCAAATCTTCTGCAGCAACCTCGGCAAACCCGTTCTTTTCATAGAACCGGTGCGCTGCGAGAAACTTGTCGGTTGTGCCAAGAAATATTGCCTTCAGCCCGGCTTGTGATGCGTGAGCCATCAGCACATCCAACAACCGTGCCGCGACGCCGAATTCCTTGCCGCGCACCTTGGCCGCGACGAACATCTTGCGCAGCGCGGCCTCGTCATTGCCGATATCTTTCAGCGAAATCGTGCCGACGACCTCGCCATCCTTCTCGGCGACCCAGAACCCGCCCTTGCCCGACTGATAGAAGGTGGGAATGGCTGCGAGATCCGGCTGGTCTTCAGCGGTGATCGCAACGCTGAACTCCTCGCGCTGGATCGGCAGGATGACGCTGATCACGCCCCGTCCGTCGCCGGGTTTAAAAGAGCGGATGACGATATCGCCCATTGCCGTTTTAAGCCTTCGTGCCGCCGACTGTGACCTGATCCATTCTCAGATGCGGCTGGCCGACGCCGACCGGCACCCACTGGCCGGCCTTACCGCAATTGCCGATGCCGGTGTCTAGCTTCATGTCGTTACCGACCATCGAAACGCGCTTCATCGCATCCGGCCCATTGCCGATCAGCATGGCGCCCTTGATCGCCGGACCAACCTTGCCGTTTTCGATCAGGTAAGCCTCGGTGCAGCCGAACACGAACTTGCCGGACGTGATATCCACCTGACCGCCGCCGAAGGAAACGGCATAGACGCCTTTCTTAACCGACGCGATGATCTCTTCCGGCGTTTTATCGCCACCGAGCATGTAGGTATTGGTCATCCGCGGCATCGGCACGGACGAATAACCCTGCCGGCGACCGTTGCCAGTCGGCTTCATGCCCATCAGCCGGGCGTTCTGCCGGTCCTGCATATAGCCGACGAGTTTTCCGTTTTCGATCAACACGTTGTAGGCCGAAGGCGTGCCTTCGTCGTCGATGGTGATCGAACCGCGGCGATTGTCGATCGTGCCGTCGTCAACGACGGTGACGCCGGGAGCGGCAACCATTTCGCCGAGCAGACCCGCGAATGCCGAGGTTTTCTTGCGGTTGAAATCGCCTTCCAGCCCGTGACCGACCGCCTCGTGCAGCATCACGCCCGGCCAACCGGAAGAGAGCACCACGTCCATCGTGCCGGCCGGTGCCTCGATCGCTTCGAGATTGACTAGCGCCTGACGCAGCGCCTCGTCGGCACCGACCTGCCAGTTGCCCTCGGCAACGAAATCGCCGAAGCCAATACGGCCGCCGGTGCCAAAGGAGCCGGATTCCTGCCGGTCACCACTGCCGACGACGACGGAAATGTTGATGCGTGTCATCGGGCGGATGTCCTGCACCCGGTGCCCATCTGCACGCAGGATATCGACGACCTGCCAGCTGGCGGAAATCGTTGCGGTCACTTGGCGGACCTTGTCGTCCTTGTTGCGCAGATAGGCGTCGATATCGGTCAAAAGCTTGGCCTTGGCCTCGAAGCTCGGGGAGCCGATCGGGTTCTCGTCGCCGTAATATTTCTTGTTGGTCCGCTGCGGCGCTGCGGCATAGGAGCCGGAGTAACCAGCCGTCACCGCGCGAACGGCATCCGAGGCACGCTCAAGCGCTGCGGCGCTGAGGTCGCCCGCATGGGCGTAACCGACGGCCTCGCCCGCCACCGAGCGTAGGCCAAAACCCTGGTCGGTGTTGAACGACCCGCCCTTCAGGCGGCCATTATCGAAGGTCAGCGATTCCGCCTGCGCATGTTCGACGAAAAGCTCGCCGTCATCGGCACTGGCAAGCGCCTTGGCGACGATCGCCCGCAGCTTCGCCTCGTCTGTGTCGAACAGGCTCAAGAGATCGGTGTTCATGCTTTAGTGCTCCGCTGGCGATTGGCGTTTGCGCAAGGTGTTGCCCCTCATCCGCCTGCCGG